>JANMMQ010000296.1:0-5242 GCA_031373465.1 Ilumatobacteraceae bacterium
TGCTGCATCACGCGCGGTACGAAGTGATCCACTTCTAAAAGCCGCCTCCACCACTAGCGTCGCCTGCGATAGCGCTGCAATCAATCGATTACGAGTTAAAAACCGTGCGGGTAGGGCATCCGCTCTCGCTGTGATCGACCCACACGTCGTGGAAGCCGAACGCGCCAAGTCCCAAGCCCATCGCCTTCATCACGGCTTCGCGCGACGCGAAGCGAGCTGCGAGCGATGGCACCGGGTCCGCCTTCGGCGCGACGTAGGCGAGCTCGCTGTCGGTGAAGAGTCTCTGGTGCTTCGACGGCGTGCGTTCCATCGACCTTCGAAATCGCTCGATGTCGACAGCATCGATACCGATGCCGCGAATCACGATCGCCATTGGTCGGCGACGTCGGAGATGGGGGTGATCAACAGCTCGGCAACGGGGAACTCGCCGAGCAGATCGTCGCGGAACACCCCCTCGGTCTCCGTCACCCAGTCGACGAGGCGGTCATAGCGGTGGTCATAGCCCTGCAGCACGCCGCGCATGACGGGAGCCGGAAGGCGATCATGAAATTGCACGTGCAACAACGTGATGCCGACGCACGCACCGGCCTTGACCTCTGGCACGAAGATGACGGTGCGACCATCGCTGCGGCCGCGTGCCACGAGGACCTGGCGTTCGGCGGCCACCCGCCGCTTCGTGCCCACCAACTGCGAATTGCGTTCGACCCGACTGGGCACCTCATTGGCGAGCCCGCCACGATCGATGATGGAGATCTGAGCATCGCCCGCCGGATCGCCGTCGATTCGATAACGGATGAACCCGGCGACCGACATGACTGCCGGGTCCAGATCGGCCAGGATCTTCAAGGTGCTGTAGCTCAGTGCGTCGCGCCCGGCGCCCGCGGCAAACGTCGCCTGCACGAGCGCCCGATCGAGCACGCCTTCGTCGCTGCGGCTGATACCGACCGTGACCGTCTTGGCCTGATGTTTGATCGCGTCGACCGGTCTGGTCAGTTCCTCGATTGCCCGGGTCAACGACGCGGTGAGGTCGTCGATCATGACCCCGGGCGTGGCCACCTTACCTGTCGCTCGGTGGTAGGCCTCGAGCGGTAGATCATCGCGGAGATCCGCCAGCAGCGCGGACAGGCGCACGGCCGTGGATGCCTCGAGGTGACCGTCGTAGAGACCCGAACGCAGCCCCTCGCCGAATCGCTCGGCGTGCTGGCCGATGCCATGACGCACGGCCCGCAGGACGTCGTCGCCGTTGTCGGAGACGATCAGGGCCTGCTCGATGACTTCGCGCGCCTCGCGCAGGGGGCGCGCCGAGGCGTCGATCGCCAATGCAGCCTCGTATCCGAAGAGGTGGCCGACCATCGCCGATAGCACAAAGGCAAGCGCGGAATCGACCGCAGGCACCGTCAGTACCGCTGCCGCCGCGGCGAACCGTTCGTCGCCTTCGGTGGCAACCACGATCGCCGTGGCCTTGTGGGCCTTGTAGATCGCCACCTCTTTGGCAACGTCGTCGGCTGTGCTGCCGAGCAGCCCCGCGGCGCACACGAGGATCAGCGGCTCGCTGGACAGGTCGATGTGCTTCTTGTCCTCGGTGATATCGCAGGCGATCGACTTGTAACACAGCTCGCTGAGCTTGATCCGCACCTCTTCGGCGGCGACCGTGTTGGGCCCGCTGCCGACAATGGCCCAGTATCGCTTCGGAGGAGCAAATCGTCGTGCCGCATCACCGATCACGTCGCGCCGTGAGAGGACGTCGAGCATCGCTTCGGGCATCTGCCGTAAGGAAGTGAGCAGGTCGTGGCGACGCAGAGCCGAACCCATATCCCCCGCCTCGGTGATGGCACACGCCAGCAGTACGCCGGCGGCGACCTGAGCGTAAAACGCCTTGGTCGACGCGACGCTCATCTCGACATCGCGTCCGTCACTGGTGTACATCACGCCGTCCGCTTTGTCGGTCAGGTCGCTGTTGCGTCGATTGACGATCCCGATCACAGCAGCACCGCGTCCGCGAACGAGATCGACGGTTCGATTGGTGTCGGTCGTCGTGCCGCTCTGGCTGACTGCGATGACGAGCGTGTCACTCATGTCGAGACTCATCCCGAAACCGCTCAGTTCGGTGGCGGTGATGGCGTCGATGTCGATCTGGCCGTCGGTGAGCGCATCGAGCACGGCTGCCATGCTGCGGCCGGCCACTGCAGCGGTGCCCTGGCCAATGACTTTGATCCGCCTGATGCTCCCGGCTGCGAGCCTGGCTCGGATCTCGGGAGGAAGTGCGCGGGCACCGACTGAAGCGCGGCGCAGCCCGTCGACCTCGACGATCTTGCCGCGAACGGTCTTGCGGAAACTTGCGGGTGCCTCGCTGATCTCTTTGAGCAAGTAGTGAGGTGAGTCGCCACGGTCGATGTCGCGGGTCGTGACTTGCGCGGTCGCGATCTCCTTCCCATCGATCGGTAGCTCGGCTCCGTCATAGGCCATTCGGCGGATGCCTTCGAGCTCGCCGGCCTTTGCGCCATCCAGGACGAAGACTTGACCCCGACTGCCCGATATCGACGGCGACTCGCCGTCCATGCGCACGAATCGAGTGGTCTCCTCGACGACTCCGTACGGCTCGCTGGCCACGATGTAGCAGTCGTCGGCCAACCCGACGTAGAGCGCCTGGCCACTGCCGCGGAGGGCCAGGTAGAGGCTGTCGGGCCGATCAGCGGCGGCGGCACCGATCGCGACGCTTCCCTCGAACTCGGCGACGGTGCGCCTGAAGGCCTCACCCAGATCCGATACACCGGAGGCGACATGGCGAGCCATGACGGCGGGGATCACCTTGGCGTCAGTGGTGATCGACCCGGCGATGTGCAGGCCGTAGTTGACCTTGATGTCGGCGTGATTGTCGACATCGCCGTTGAGCACTGCGACCATGTACGGAGTGCCACCCGACTGCTCGAGCTCTTCGCTGTTCAGCGGATGGCAGTTGGCCTCACTGATGATCCCGACGCTGGCCCAACGCGTGTGACCGAGAACGGTGAGCCGGGCGTCGGGCTGTGACAGCGCGAGGCGCAGCAGTGCATCCGCCGCGATCGCAGTGCGCAGTGCGCGGGTGTTGTCGCCGAGCTCACCGATCTCGGCAGCTGCCTTGTAGACGAAGCCGAAGCACTCCCCGGCGACCCGGACGGAGCCGTTCTGGAAGAGCGGATCGGTGTTGCGCTCGGCGAGCATCCGCCTGACGACAGGATCGGACGGCGACAGACCGTGACCCCACACGAAGAGGTGAAGCCCGGCCGAGTCGCGACCGCGCACCTCGAGCCGATCGAGCGCAGAGAGCGATTGTTGAACTGCGAGGTAACCCGCGATCGCCGCGACTGTGCTGTCGCGACCGACCAGTGCTTCGACTTCGTGCGCCGTGCGCAGGCGATCGAAACGCACACCCCACATCGCGTCGCGCAGCTCGATCAGTTCGGTGGCGATTCGTTCCTGTTCCTCGGGGTCGATCGACTCGTCTGTCTCGATGCGGCTCTCGGCCTCGACCACTCGGGCGTCGAGCTGGTCGAGCCTGGCAATGATGCCGACACCAAGCTCGTAGCGACCGAGGAGGGCAGTGACGCCGGGGACACCCTTCAAGAGATCATCGCATCGCCTCACGGCAGCGGCGGCCCCACTGAGGGATGCGGCGGCCACGGCCTGATCGAGGTGCACCAGCAGCTCCGCCGGCTCAGGAACTGATCGTTGCGAGGGCCTGCTGACGATACCGATGATGCCGCACATGGGTGTTCAGGCTATCGACCGATCGTCATCCATCCCGATCGCCTCCCGGCGTCGAGTCGATCAGCCGAATCGATCCAACACCACGGCGGCGAGCTCGTCGGCCGTGGTTTGGGCAAGGGACAGCGTTGCCGCCTCGACCATCACGCGGATCAGCGGTTCGGTACCACTGGGCCGCACCAGGATTCGACCTTCGCCGTGGAGCAGTGCATCTGCCGCCGCGATCTCGTCACCAAGCTCTGCGGCCACCTGCGGGTGACGATCAGCAACCTTGACGTTGACGAGCACCTGTGGGTACGACGTCATCACATCACCGGCAAGATCGGCCAACTTCAACCCATTTCGATGCGCGTGGGCCGCCAATCGCAGGCCTGCCAACAGCCCGTCGCCTGTCGTCGTCAAGTGCCTGTAGATGATGTGCCCGCTCTGCTCACCACCGATCGCATAGTTGCCCGCATCGAGCGCCTCGAGAACCGCGCGGTCACCGACCGGTGTGGTGATGACGTCGATGCCAGCAGCAGCCATGGCCTTGTGGAAGCCGAGGTTGCTCATCACTGTGACGACGACCGCGTTGTTGGTCAGCTGGCCCTCGTCGCGCAGCTGGAGAGCTGCCAACGCGATCATCCTGTCGCCGTCGACGATGTTCCCGAGATGGTCGACCGCGATCACCCGATCGCCGTCGCCGTCGAAGGCGAGACCGAGATCCGCGTGGTGGGCGACCACGGTGGCCGACAACGAGGCGGGATGGGTGGCGCCGCAGCGGTCGTTGATGTTGCGTCCGTTCGGCTCGGCGTTGATCACCACGACCTCGGCACCCAACAACTTGGCGGCTCGCGGCGCCGCTTCGTACATCGCCCCATTGGCGCAGTCGATGACGATTCGCATGCCGTCGAGTGAATCCGCCGCCGAGGTCGACTCGACGAGGAAGTCGAGATAGACGCCGAGCTCGGCCGCTTGAACGGTGCCGGACCGCGACGACTCCGGCGGCAAGGGCATCATCGACTTCTCGATCGCCCGCTCGACGTCGTCTGTGAGTTTGAGGCCGCCTGCGGCGAAGATCTTCACGCCGTTGTCGGTGTAGGCGTTGTGCGACGCCGTGATCATCGCTGCGGGTGCTACGTGCCGTAGTGAGAGGTACGCCAGAGCCGGTGTCGGCAGCACGCCGAGCCGCGTCACGTCAGCACCGCCGGCATGCAGACCGTCGACCAATGCCTGTTCGAGTGCGGGACCGGACTCACGTGTGTCGCGCCCGATCAACCATTCCCCACGCCCCAGCACTTCTGCTGCGGCGCGACCGAGAGAGCCGACGTAATCGGTCGTCAGCTCGGTCAGCGCCCGACCGCGTACTCCATCTGTTCCGAACCGAAGCTGGCCCACGGCCGAGCTTCGATCAGCGCTTGGTGTACTGCGGGGCCTTACGGGCCTTCTTGAGGCCGTACTTCTTGCTCTCCTTGCGACGCGGGTCGCGGGTGAGCAGGCCAGCCTTCTTCAGTGCCGC
>JANMMQ010000345.1:0-9269 GCA_031373465.1 Ilumatobacteraceae bacterium
TGACACCACTGTCATCCCTTCTCTGCACTCGTTCGCCGACCCGGCGATGGTGCTGTTCACGTCGGGCACGACCGGACGATCGAAGGGATGCGTGTTGTCGCACCGTTACGCGGTGCGTCAAGCGGAGCTGATGGTCGAGAACTTGAAGCTGCGGAGCACGGACGTGCTGTACTGCCCGTTCCCGATGTTCCACATCGATGCAACGGTGCTGACGGTGATACCGGCGATGCTGTTGGCGACGACCGCGGCCATCGGTGACCGGTTCTCCGCGTCGGCGTTCTGGGACGAGGTTCGCGCTGCTGGAGCAACGGTGTTCGACTTCATGGGTGCGACGTTGACGATGCTGCACAAGCGACCGCGCCGCGATGACGACGCCGACAACCCGGCACGCTTGGGTTGGGGAGTGCCGGTGCCTGAGTTCGCCGACGACTTCGAGCGCCGCTTCGGTGTGCAACTGGTCGAGTTGTACGGATCGACCGATGCAGGCGTTCCGATGTACCACCCGGTCGACCTGCCCCGACGTCAGGGCTCGTGCGGTTTGGCGATCCCGCAGTACGACGTGCGGTTGCTCGACGAGTCGGGCGCCGAGGTGGCCGACGACGAGGTCGGCGAGCTCGTCATTCGGCCCAATGAGCCATCGCTGATGTCGGACGGGTACTACGGGATGCCGTCGGCCACACTCGAGTCGCGTCGCGACCGGTGGTTCCACACGGGCGATCTCGCCCGCCGCGACGCCGACGGCTACTTCTACTTCGTCGGCCGTCGCACCGACAGCATCCGTCGCCGCGGCGAGAACATCTCTGCATTCGAGGTCGAGGAAGTGGTCAAGCTGCACCCCAGCGTCCTCGATGCAGCGGCATTCGGCGTGCCCAGCGAGCTGACGGAGGATGACGTGATGATCGCTGTAGTCGTCCGCCCCGGGGACACGTTGGATCCAGCGGAGTTGATCGACTTCTGCTCGAGCCGCATGGCCAGGCACATGGTGCCCGACTACGTCGATGTGGTCGACACATTGCCGCGCACGCCGACGGAGAAGGTCGAGAAGGCTCAGCTGCGCGAACGCGGGATCACGTCGACCACTTGGCAGCGCACCGCTAGGTGAGCTGTTGTCCGATCGACCGTCCGGCCTGAACAGGTCTGGGCAACAGATCGTGGAGTGCAGCGATCCGCGCCAGAGTGGCCTGGATCTCTTCCGAAGCGGGCGACGATCTTCCTGCCGTTGCGTCAACGTGCAGCATCATGTGCTCTGCGGTCGCCACGATCGAGTCGTCGTCAGTGCGATGCACGACGGTGAAGATGTGCAAGCGCTTCGCATCGTGCGACAACAACTGGACGGTGACGTGCAGGGGATCGCCGGCATGGCTCTGGGCGACGAAGTTGAGGTGGCTCTCGACGGTGTAGTACGAACGGCCCGATTGCAGATACGGCTCGTCGACGCCGATCAAACGCATGAACCGATCGCCTGCCTCGCTGGTGATCTGCATGTACCGGCTGTCGTTGGTGTGGCCGTTGTAGTCCACCCACTCGTTCGGAACCACTCGATCGTGCATCTTGATCGGCTGCGACAGATCGATGTCATCAGCGAGGCGATTGCCGCGATCGAACAGGGCCTGCTCGAAGTCGGCCAGTGTCTTGCCCGCAGCGAAACCTCGGTTGCGCAGACCGTGCATGACCTCGACGAGGCAGTCGTCGCGCAGAGCCTCGAGCTCGCGGATCGACATCCCGGGAGCCTGCAGCTCGACCTGCGCGTCGCTCTGGTCGCAAATCGTGTCGAGCAACTCGTCGGTCAGCTCGGGGACGTCCATCAGCTTGGTCCACGGCCATTTCAGCGCCGGACCGAACTGGGCCATGAAGTGGCGCATGCCCGCCTCGCCACCGGCGATCCTGTAGATCAGGAAGGTGCCCATGAAGCTCCACCGCAGGCCGGGGCCGAAGCGCATCGCATCGTCGATCTCGGCTGCCGTGGCGACTCCGTCGTTGACAAGCCACAAGGCCTCCCGCCACAGGGCCTCCATCAACCTGTCGGCGACGAACCCGTCGATCTCTTTCGAGAGGATCAACGGCTGCATGCCGACGCTGCGATAGAGCTCGGCCGCACGTTGCTTCGTCGCTTCTGAAGTCTGCGCGCCACCACAGACCTCGACCAGAGGCATGAGGTACACCGGGTTGAACGGATGGCCCACGACGAGCCGTTCGGGGTGCAGCATGTCGCGTTGCATCTCGGTGGGCAGCAGGCCCGATGTCGACGAACCGAACACAACATCAGGACCGGCGATGCGGCTGGCGGTTGCGAACAACTGCTGCTTCAGCTCCAACCGTTCGGGAGCGCTCTCCTGCACGAACTCTGCCCCCTCGACGGCCTCTTCTACCGTCGTGACGATGCGCAGCGAGCCCTCCTGCGGCCATTGCGCCCTTGTCAACTTGGCGTTGGCCCGGCGGGCGTTTGCCAGGACCTCACCGACTTTTCGCGGCGCCTCGGGATCCGGGTCGAACATCACGACGTCGTGGCCGTTCAACAGGAATCGTGCGGCCCAACCGCCGCCGATCACTCCGCCGCCGAGCAGGCCGATGTGGCCAGTGCTCATTCAGTCACCCGAGACGTCGGTGGGCGGTCGGCAGGACGGGCCGGTGTAGATCGCCGAGGGCCGGATCAAGCGGCCAGTGCGCTTCTGCTCGAGGATGTGGGCGCTCCAGCCCGCGGTTCGGGCGCAGGCGAACATGGCGGTGAACATGTGCGCCGGCACCTCGGCGAAGTCCAGAACGACGGCCGACCAGAACTCCACGTTCGTGGCCAGAACGCGGTCGGGATACCGGGCCTTCAACTCGGCGAGCGCTGCCTTCTCGAGTGCATCGGCGACTTCCACCCGCGGCGACTCGAGCTCCTTGGCGGTTCGCCGCAGTACCCGAGCGCGCGGATCCTCGGCGCGGTACACCCGGTGCCCGAAACCCATCAGACGATCACCCTTGTCCATCGCCCGCTTGACCCAACGGACGGCGTCGCCTTCCTTTTCGACCTCGTCGAGCATCTGCAGGACGCGTGCGGGTGCGCCACCGTGGAGGGGTCCGGAGAGCGCGCCGACGGCCCCCGACAACGCGGCGGCCACGTCAGCCCCGGTCGATGCGATGACGCGAGCCGTGAAGGTCGAGGCGTTCATCCCATGTTCTGCCGCTGACACCCAGTACGCATCGACGGCTCTCACGTGATCAGGATCGGGGTCGCCGCGCCAACGCCTCATGAATCGTTCGGTGATCGTGGAGGCACCGTCAATGTGCTTCTGCGGCACCATCGCCAGCCCGAGACCGCGGGCCGACTGGGCGACGAACGACAGGGCCATGACCGACGCGCGGGCCAGGTCGTCGCGTACCTGGGCATCGTCGATGTCGAGTAACTGGCCGAGCCCCCAGAACGGCGCCAGCATCGCCAACGCACTCTGCACATCGACACGAATGTCGCCGGAGTGCACAGGGATGGGGAATGGCTCCGCGGGAGGAAGGCCCGGATCGAACGATCCGTCCACCAACAGCCCCCACACCCGGCCGTAGTCGTAGTGGCCGACGAGGTCCTCGATGTCCACGCCGCGATAGCGCAACGCGCCACCTTCACGATCTGGTTCGGCGATCTGGGTCTCGAAGGCGATGACGCCTTCCAAGCCGTGTTGCACCACTTGTTCACCCATAGCCGTACCCCCGTTTGAATGATCAGGTGTGCTTGACGAGCTTCAGCTTGTCACGCACTTCCTGGGGACCGAGAATCCGCACGTTCATGCTTTCCAGCAACTGCTTGGCGCGTGCTACCAGCTCGGCGTTGGTGGCCTTGCGGCCCGGACCGAGGTAGAGATTGTCCTCGAGTCCGACACGAACGTTGCCGCCGGCGAGTGCCGCCATGGCCACGAACGGGATCTGCATCCGGCCGATCGAGAACGCGGAGAACACGCAATCATGGGGCAGGTTGTTGACCATCGACATGAAGGTGTTCGGGTCGTCGGGCGCGCCATAGGCAATGCCCATACAGAGCTGGATCATCACCGGATCGTCGAGCAAGCCGTCGCGGATCAGTTCTTTGACCTGTACGAGGTGACCGCTGTCGAACACCTCCAACTCCGCACGCACGCCGAGTGCTTGCACTTGGCGGGCCATCGAGCGAAGCACGCTGGGCGTGTTGACCATGATGTAGTCGCCGCCCGAGGCGAAGTTCATCGTGCCGCAGTCGAGTGTGCAGATCTCGGGCAGCAGCGTGCGCACATGGTCGAGCCGCTCGGTTGCGCCTGCCATGTCGGTGCCGTCGGGGTTCACCGGCAGCACCTGTTCGTCGCCGCCCAGCACGAGGTCTCCACCCATCCCGGCAGTGAGGTTGATGACCACGTCGACGCCCGAGGAGCGCACCCGCTCGAACGCTTCGGCGTAGAGCTCGGTCGCTCTTGCACCCTTGCCCGTCTGTGGATCGCGCACGTGGATGTGCACGACGGCGGCGCCGGCCTTTGCGGCGTCGATCGCCGAGGTGGCGATCTGCTCCGGCGTGACGGGTACATGCGGGCTCTTGCCAACGGTGTCGCCGGACCCGGTGATCGCGCAGGTGATGAAAACTTCCCAATTCATGTGCTGCCCCAGTCTTCGCTTGTTGTCTGAACGAACGGTCAATTAACTTTAGCCTGAAGAAATGGGGGGGCAATGAACGAACTGGCCATGACCGAACTTGACGGCCTACGCGCGTTGGTGACCGGTGGCGGGTCGGGCATCGGCGCAGCGATCGCAGCGCGCCTGAAGCAGGGCGGCGCCAACGTGTTGATCGCCGATCGCGATCCGAGCACGTCCCCCGACGTAGTAGCCGATGTGGCCGACACCGCTGCGGTGGACGGACTGTTCAGCGAAGTCTCCCGCCGCATGGGCGGTCTCGACGTGCTGATCAACAACGTCGGAGTCGCAGGACCGACAGCCCGGGTCGAGGACATGGACCCCGACGCCTTCGACGACTGTGTGCGCATCAACCTCGGCTCCATGTTTCGGTGCACCCGCAAGGCAGTACCGATGTTGAGGGAGCGCCCCGGCTCGATCGTCAACATCTCGTCGTCCGCTGGGATCTTCGGATACCCGCTTCGCTCGCCCTATGCCGCGGCGAAGTGGGCCGTCGTGGGGTTGACCAAGACCTGGGCGATGGAGCTGGGCGGCGCCGGGATCCGAGTCAACGCGATATGTCCCGGATCCGTCGGGGGGTCGCGCATGGACGGTGTCATCGAACGTGAGTCGGTTGTGCTCGGCGTCAGCCTGGCTGCCTTGAGGTCGGCCTACGAGAACCAGGTCTCCATGGGCTCGTTCGTCGACGCCACCGATGTCGCCGAGGCCGCCGCGTTCCTTTCTTCGCCTGCGGCGCGGTTCATATCAGGCCAGGTCCTGGGCGTCGACGGGAACACAGAGACCCTTCGCACGGAGTGTTCACAGGAAGTTTGATATCGGACTGCGCCAACAGAGTTATAGTCGCGAGACTTGGCGTCGCATATCCGGGGGGCGCCTCGATACAAGGGGGATAGTCGAATGGCGTTTGATCCTGTGCATGGTTTGATCCCAGGAAGGTTCAACAGGCGGCAACTCATTCTGGGCAGCAGCACAGCGGCGGCGATCGCTGCAGCGCTGGCAGCCTGCGGAAGCGACAGCAAGACCGCCACTCCGGCAGCCAGTGGCGCGCCGTCGCCCACCGATGCGCCAACCGGCACCGCTGCGCCAACTGGCACCGCTGCGCCAATTGGCACAGCTGCGGCTGGAACGCCCAAGGCCGGTGGCATCTTGCGTGTCGGCACCCTCGGTGGTGCCAACGACATCATCGATGGGCAACACATCGTCTCCAAGGCCGACATCATTCGCCAAGTCACCGGTTGGGAACCGCTGATGAGCTTCAGCCCCGACTTCGTGCCCGAGTACACCAATGGCCTCGCCAAAGACGTCACCGCGAAGGCCGCGGACGACTTCATCGTCACGTTGAAGGACGGCATCAAGTTCTCCGACGGCAAGCCTGTCACTGCCGACGACGTGGTGTACTCGTTCACCCGCATGCTCGACAAGGACAAGGCGCTGTACGGCGGCTCGGTGCTGCGCAGCGTGCTCGATGTTTCGGGCATCAGCAAGATCGACGACCAGACCGTCGAGCTGAAGCTCAAGCAGGGTGTGTCCAACTTCAAAGAGGCGCTGTGCGCGTATGTCTGTGCGATCGTGCCGACGGGCTACGAGCGCTTTGCCGGCGACCCTGCCACGCAGGTCGGCACTGGCCCGTACATGCTCAAGGAGTTCGAGATCGGCAAGCAGTCCGTGCATGTCAAGAACCCGAACTACTGGGACACAGGCAAGCCTTTCTTCGACGAGGTCCACATCATCGACTTCGTCGACGCCGACGCGCTGATCAACGCCTTGTTGGCCGACCAGATCGACGTTGCCGGCGACATCCCGTCGGCCTCGGTCGAGACCGTTCAAGGCACAGACGGCTACAAGGTGCTGAACTCCGCCGGAGGTGGCTGGTTGACGATCTCGATGGCCGTTGACCAAGACCCGTTCACCGATGTGCGCGTTCGCCAGGCGATGCGCTTGATCGTCGATCGCGATGCGATGGTCGAGCAGGTGCTGGCAGGGTTCGGGCGAGTGGCCAACGATCTGTACGCGCCGCTCGATGCCGCCTACGCCAGCGAACTTCCGCAGCGTAAGCAGGATCTCGAGCAGGCCAAGAAGCTGCTCGCCGACGCCGGCAAGAGCGGCCTGACCATCGATCTGTTCGCACCGAACGACACCGCCGGTCTGCCGGAGATGGTCCAGCTGTTCGCCGAGCAGGCCAAGGGTGCCGGAATCACGGTCAACGCCCAGGTCATCGATGGCGGCACGTACTGGGGCGACGAGTACCTGAAGCGCACATTCGCGGTCGACTACTGGGGCACGCGCAACTTCTTGCTGCAGGTCGCCGCGGGCAGTCTGAAGGACGTCTCGCCGTATCCGGACGATCACTGGCCACCGGCCGGCTCGACCTTCGAAGACGACTACAAGGCTGCGCTGGCAGAGACCGATGACACCAAGCGCAAAGTGATCACCGACAAGATGCAGCAGGAGCTGTACGACACCGGCGGCCTGATCATCCCGTTCTTCCAGAACCTGCTCGATGCGTACAACACCCGCGTGCAGGGCCTGGTCGAGCGAGCCAACACGTTGAACCTCGACCACTACGGCCGGGGCTGGAAGAACCTGTCGTTCTCCGAGTAGTACCTCACACGGATGTCGAACAACCGGGGTGTGCTGAAATTCATCGCGCGTCGGTTGGCGTTGGGTGTCCTCACCTTGTTCGTGGTTTCGGTGGTGGTGTTCACCGCCACTCAGTTGCTGCCGAGCGATCCCGCACAGGCGATCCTCGGCCGCAACGCCACGACGGCCAGCGTCAGCGCGCTGCGCGCCAAGCTCGGTCTCGAGCACTCGGCCTTCTATCAGTACACCCACTGGCTGAAGGGAATGGTCACCGGCGACCCGGGTGACTCGTTCAACGCCCGGGTGCCGATACTCGACTACATCGGCGATCGCGTCGTCAACTCCCTGTTCCTGCTCGTGCTGGCCTCGGTGATCTCGATCCCAGTCGCACTGTGGTTCGGGGGGTACGGCGCTCGCAAGCGCGACACAACGTTCGACAACGTCTCGTCGAACGTCATGCTCGCGCTCGCCTCGTTGCCGGAGTTCGTTGTCGGCATCATCTTCGTGCTGCTGTTCAGCGTGCGAGTCTGGCATCTCCTGCCTGCGGTGAGCTCGATCGGCATCGGGAAGGGGCCCTGGTCCGACATGAAGGGGATGGTGTTGCCGACTGCGACGTTGGTCATCGGTGCGGTTCCCTACATCTCTCGTGTCGTGCGGGCATCGATGATCGAGGTCATGGAGAGCGACTACGTCGAGATGGCTCGGCTGAAGGGTGCGCCGGAGAAGGTCGTGCTGTGGCGGCATGCCCTGCCCAACGCACTCGGCCCCGTGTTCCAAGTCATCGCCCTCAACATCGCCTACTTCGCCGCCGGTGTGATCGTGGTCGAGGCATTGTTCAACTATCCGGGCATCGGTGGCGCGCTCCGTGACTCGGTGCGAGTCCGCGATATACCCGTCATCCAGTTCTTGGTGATGGTGCTCGCTGCGGTCTACGTCGTCACCAACCTTGCCGCCGATGTGGCCACGGTGCTCGTCACCCCCCGTCTACGAACGAGGATCCAATGAGCACCATCTCCAGTGAAGTACCCGGCGCCAGCGCGGTCCCTGGCGCCGACGTCGAGGTCGTCTCCAGGAAACCGCCAGGCGTCATGCGCGTCGCGGTGCGGATGTGGCGAACTCGGATTGGCCTGCTGATCGTCGGGCTACTCGCAGTGATCGCGCTGTTCGGCCGGTACATCGCCCCGTATGGCGAGGCTGAGGCTGTCGGCCTGCCGTTCAAGCCCTCAGGCAAGACCCGCAAACCCACGCTGTTCGGCTCGGCGAACGTCGGCCACGACGTGTGGTCGCGCTTCCTGTACGGGGGGAAGCCCATCCTCATCGCGGCAGTGCTGGCGACCTTGCTGGCACTGGTGCTCGGCACGACCGTCGGCCTCATCGCTGCGTACAACAGGCGCAAGCTCGATGACGTGCTGATGCGGTCGATGGATGTGATCCTGGCGCTGCCGCAGATCATCTCGGCGTTGATCGTGATCTCCATGTTCGGCGCCTCGACGCTCCTCATCATCTTGACCGTCGGCCTCTCAACAGTCCCGCGCATCGCTCGTGTCGTACGTGGCGCGGCCGTGTCAGTTGTCGAGCGAGACTTCGTCGCCGCAGCCGAATCGCTGGGCGAGTCGCGGTTTCGGATCTTGCGGTCGGAACTGCTGCCCAACGTGTCGGCCTCGCTGCTCGTCGAGGCCAACCTGCGCTTGACCTTCGCGATCGGCTTGATTTCAGGCATTGCCTTCCTCGGCTTCACAGCGGATCCGGGCGCCGCAAACTGGGGATTGATGATCAACGAGAACCGCAAGGGCCTGATCCCGAACCACTGGGGCGTCACGCTGCCAGTGATCGCGACCGCCTTGTTGACGGTCGGCACCGGCCTGGTCGGAGACGGCCTGTCGCGTGCCGCTGCGGGCATCGACCGGGCGAAGGGTGACTCGTGATGGAGATTGCCCTCTCGATCACCGATCTGCGAATCGACGTGGCCGGCAGCGGTGCCGACATCGTCGACGACGTCAACCTCACGATCGCGCCCGGCGAGGTGCTCGGTCTTGTCGGCGAATCGGGCTCGGGCA
>JANMMQ010000346.1:0-7178 GCA_031373465.1 Ilumatobacteraceae bacterium
TTCGAGGAGTCCCGAGGTTTCGGCGGCGGCAGCAAGGTCCGTCAAGGTGCGGTCGGCCTCCTCGTTGCGACCAAGGGAGAGCTCGATGAACCCGCGCGTCGCCAACAATTCCAGCCGCGCTGAAACGACCCCGAACGTCTCTGCCATCTCGAGGCCCTCGGCGATCGTCGACAAGGCTGAATCGACGGCACCGAGGTGTGCCTCGACGAGTGCTTCGATCGTGCAGCCGAAAGGACGTTCGCTGGCCTGGCCGCTGGAGCGGATCGTCTCCGAGCACTCCTTCGCCCTCTCGAGGGCCTTTGTCCAGTCGCCGGACAACAACTCGGTGCGCGCCAGATGGAACAGGATGAACGGCAGCGATTGCTCGTCTCCGCGATCCGCTGCTTCCCGATAGAGGGTGAAGAACCGCTCCCTCGCCGCGACCAGCTGGTCATCCCACGTGAGCATCATCCCGTGCAGCCAGTCCGGTCGGACCAGGATCTCCGACCTAGACGAAACGTCGGTGCGGGCGACTCGCCCAACGGCCTCGACGGCCAGACCTCGGCCGGCGAGCGATGCGAGGAACTCGACGTTTGTCAACGCTCGGGCAACGAGCCGCGGATCGCCCGATGCCTCAGCGAGCGCCAGAGCGCGGCGAGCATGCGGTTCTGCCTCTGCGAGACCCGATGACGAGTGCAGGCACCAGGCGAGGGCCTCCTCGACCTCGACCTCAGCGGTGACATCGTCGCCCACCTCCTCCAGAGCGCGCTGGAACGCGCCCGCACCCACCTCGTATCCGTCGATGTGGGCGACCACCCATCCGAGGCGGATCAGTGTTCGAACGCGCGTCTGGCCTGGAGAAGCGACACGAGAGATCTCCTCCAGCACGACCCGAGAGCGCGCCACGTCGCCGGCCTCGAACAGGCAACCAGCCGCCTGCAGCCGGCGTTCCCACGCCTTCGGGGGTTGGTCCTCGGGGGTGAAGCGGGCTGCTGCTTCCCACAGCTCGGCCGCGGCCTCCGGCGCGTAGCGCGCCCTCGCCCGCAGCGCAGCTGCGTCAAGGGCCGCGGCGACCACCTTGCCGGGGCGCTCTGCCGCAGCCGCGAGGTGGCGACCACGCTCCTCGACATCGTCGATGACTTCCGCTATGCGGGCGTGGAGGCGCCGCCGGTCGACCGTCGTCATCTGCGAATACGCCGCGCTGGCGAGAAGCGGATGCGTAAAAACGACACGGTCTCCGTCGACCGACAGCACACCAGCCGCGGCGGCCGCGGCGAGACCGTCGCGGGCGGGGCGTGTCTCGAGGACGGACTCGATGAGCGCCGTCGTCGGACGGGCCAGCGCCGAGGCAGCCTGCACAACGTCGAGAGCCGGCGCGCCGAGCGCCAGCAACCGATCCGCGACGACCTGCTGAAGTGTCGCCGGGATCAACAGACCGAGACCGTCCTCGTCGACGACTTCGCCCGCGAGGAGTGCCCTGCCCAGCTGCAGCGCCAACAGCGGGTTCCCGCCCGAACTGTGGCGAAGGCGGGACATCGACCGTCGTTCCAACCGCCCACCGAGATGGTTCCGAAGCAAGCGCTCGACATCATCGTTGTCGAGCGCGGACAGTTTCAGCCGGGTGACCGACATCCGTCCCTCGTCGTCGACATCACCCGGGAACACTGGCCCCGTCTCGGCGCGGCGAGCCAGCAGCACCCCGATCCGCTCGTTGCGAACGCGGCGAACGGCGAAGGCCAGCACTCGTTGCGACGCCTGGTCCAGCCAGTGAACATCGTCGATCCCCACGACGAGCGGGCTGGAGCGAGCGAGCGCGCCGAGCACGCCAAGGAACCCGAGAGCGACCGCTCGCGGAAACAACTCGTCGTCCTGCGGCTCGGCCCGGAGAAGTGCCACGTCAAGGGCCCGCCGTTGGGGAATGGGGAGCTCGTCGAACACGATCTCGGGCACATCCGTCAGCAGATCCGAAAGCCCGCTGAACGCGAGCTGCGCTTCTGCCTGGGCGGGTCGACACTCGAGGATCTGGAATGAACGCCGTTCCGCCGCTTGTAGTCCTTCCCGCCACAGCGTCGTCTTCCCCAGACCGGGCTCACTCTCGAGCACCAACATCGCCGGACCACGTTCGAGGGAGTCGACGAACGTGTTCAGGGCCTCGAGCTCCGCAGCACGACCCACGATGAGGTGCTCCTGCCCGGGCACCTGTTCACCCGTCGACACACCGGCCATGACATCCTCCCGTGCTGGCCCTCGCAACCGTACTATGACTGGCGTCGACGCAGGTCCGCCCCACTGACGGCAGCAGCTACTGCGAAGTCAGCGGCGGGCTGCACTCAGAACGGGACCTCCTGGGTGAGGAGACCTTCGCCGGTGCCGCGACCGGACAAGATCCGGCAGAGCTCCACAGCCTCGAGACTGATCGTCTCACCACCCGCGCCCTGATGAAATGTGGTCCCGACGGGACCGGTGAGCTCGAGGGTGAACGGTTGGCCGTGCCGGCGAGCCCACTCGGCCACCGCGTCGGCGACGATGCGCCCGTCGTGCTCGGCGGTGAGCACGAGCTCCCGTCCGGTTGCGCGGGCGATGTCGACGCGGTGCAGCCATGTATCGCGAGTCAAGATCGTGTCGAGCAAGTAGCCCATCTTCCAACTCTCCGTCGCCCCGCTGAGCAGTTCCTGTTTCATCGGCATGGCGCGCAACGGGGCTGGTACCCGTGAGCGGAACCGAGCCGATTTGGGCCCAGCCTCCCCGAGCCGACGCAACAGCTCGGCGGTGGTCAGGTCGGCGCGCTCGCGGACCTGCACCGTCGTCATCCCGTCGACGAACGAGCTCTTGCCGGCTTGCTTCTTGGCGGCGCGCATCATGTGGATGAGGCGGCCGACGGAGCAGAAGCCCTCCATTCCACCGAGGACGTGGCCGGCGAGGGCGCGCACGTTCCACGCGGGGCAATCGGTGGGCTTCGACCAATCATCGGCAGTGAGCGAGCAAAGAAGATCGAGCATGCGCTCGTTCTCTGTCGCCGCCAACCCGCGGGCTTCCGATCGGTTGATCGATCGGACATCGTCCACCGCTATCGCGGTCATGTTCATTTCCGGGCCCTCCTCGGCTGTGAGAGTTTGTTGGTTGCGTGGCCGAAAAACATCTCGACTGCTTCGTCGACAAGCCGAATCCATCGATCACCACCGGGATCGTTGGAGATCTGCTGGTCGGTGATCCCCGTACCGATCGCGGTGAGCAGATCGAGCGATCGCTGCTCGGTGATACCCACTTCGGCCAGCCGCGACTTGAGTCGGTCGAGTCCTTCGATCGAGACGGCGAACGTTTCGGGTGACGGCTCGAAGCCAGGGATGGTGCGCTGAAACATCAGTTGGTAGCGCACCGGGTCCTTCGTGCAGAACTCGACGAAGAACCGCACGCCGGCTTGCAGGTCGGCGAGCGGGTCACCCGTAGAAACGACACGCGCCTCTGCATCAAGGTAGGTACGCGCCCCTTGGGCGAACATTGCGTCGTAGATGGCGTGCTTGGAATCGAAGTACGAGTACAGCGACGGGGCCTGCATGCCCACACGGTGGGCGAGATCGCGCATCGCCAGACCGGCGAGACCCTCCTCACGCACCAACTTCCAAGCGGCATCCAGGATCTCCGCCACCGTAGCCTCACGACGTTCGGCACGTCGATCACGAATCGGTGTTTCTAACATTGTTCGGACAATAAATCAATACTTGGAATCTGTCAAGACCTGACTACGTGCTCAGAACACAACGTCGGGGCGACGTCAGTGCCGGCACGGACGCCGAACGCCGCCTCTTCCAACGCCGACTCGAAGAGCTCACAACCGGCCCCTAGATCGTGATGGCAATCTTGCCTTTCGCGCGACCGGCGACGAGGTGGCGCATCGCGTCGGCTGCCTCGGTCAGTGGGAACGTGCGGTCGATTCTCGGCGTGATGTTGCCCGACCCGATGAGCTTGGTCAGCCGGTCGAGGTCGGCGAAGTTTTCCTTTGGAACAAGCATGGTCAACCGCTGACGCAGGAACGGCGAGAGCGCGAGGGCCCTCAACTGCCTGCCGATGCCACCGGTCAGCTTTCCGCCGGCCTCGCCGCCCACGATGACGAGCGTCCCCCTCGGGGCGAGCGCGCGACGCAGCCGTGACAGCTTGGAATTCCCACCGATGTCGAGGATCAGGTCGTAAAGCCGGGAACCGTCGGCGAAGTCGTCCCGGGTGTAGTCGATGACTTCATCTGCACCGAGTGACCGCACCATGGACGCCTTCGCTGTGCTGCACACACCGGTGACGTTCGCTCCAAATGCCTTGGCGAGTTGCACCGCGTACGTGCCGACACCACCGGAGGCACCGATGATCAGCACACTGTTTCCTGCCTGGACGCGCCCGCTGTCTGTGAGGGCGCGAATTGCCGTGATGCCGGATACCGGCACGACTGCTGCCTGTTCGAAGGTGAGGTTTTCCGGCGCGCGGGCCACCTTGGTCTCTCGAGCAACCGCCGCGTCGGTGACAGCGGTCGAAAGCTGAAGCAGCGTGGGCGGCCAAATGGGCCGCAGAGGACCGTTCGGGCGCCCACGTTCTCAGGCGCGAGGAGCCTTGTTGTCCGGGTCGTAGAGTGGTTCGGAACCGACCGTTGCGTCGACCAGTTGCCCGAAGATCTCGATCTGCAGGTTCGTTCCGGGCGAGCAGTGATCGGACTCCACGTATCCGAGCGCGATGCTGCGATCGATCGTGAAGCTCCAGCCGCCCGAGGTCACGATTCCGACTCGCTCACCACTCGAGTGGATGGACGCGTTGGCCGGCGGGTCGGCGTCGCCGGGTTGATCGAGGGTGAGCGGAACGAACCGATAGCGCGAGCCCTTGTCGCGTTCGGCGAGAAGCGCGTCGCGACCGACGAAGTGATCCTTGCCAAAGTCGACGAATCGATCGAGCGACGCGTCGAGTGCCGAGAAGCCGATCTCCAGGTCGACCTTCCACGATCGATAGCACTTGTCGAGGCGCATGCAGTCGACCGCGTAGATGCCGATGTCGCGGATGCCGTGCTCCTCCCCCGCCGCCCACAGGAGTTCGTACAGCTCGACGAGTTGATCGGTGGCCGCGTGCAACTCCCAGCCGAGCTCACCCACGTAGCTGACGCGCAGTGCGCGCACCGAGCCGGCGGGTGTTTCGATGTCGCGGCACGACAGCCAGGGGAACGACGCGTTATCGAGCGGTGTGCCGGTGATCTTGCCGAGCACCTCGCGCGATCGCGGTCCGACGATCATGAGCGTGCCGAGCTCGTGAGTTCGGTTCGCAATGGTGATGGAACCGTCCACGGGGAGCGCGGACTCCAGCACGTCGAGGTCGTGCCATTCGGCGCTGGCGGCGCCGACGACGTAGAAGTGATCATCACCGAGACGAGTGACGGTGAACTCGCTGAGCACAGTTCCAGTCGGGGTCAGCGCGTAGACGAGACCGAGGCGGCCGGGCCGCGGCAGCTTCGAGCAAAGGAGGCTGTCGAGATACTTCGTGGCGCAAGGACCTTGAATCTCGAACTTGGTGAAGCCGGGGAGGTCGACAAGCGCGACCCGGTTGCGAGCGGCCTCGACTTCGGCTGCCACGACCGGACGCCAGCCGTTGGGGCGGAACAGCGTGAGCGTATGGTCGGTGACCATCGCGTCGATGTCGACATAAACGGGCCGCTCCCACCCACCTCGCGCGCCGAAGGCCGCTCCCTTTGCGGCCAACGTCTCGTACAACGGCGAGGTGTATGCGGGCCGGCCCGCGGGGCGCTCTTCGAACGGAAACCCGACGGCGTACTCGTTCTGGTAGAGCTCGACCGCCTTGGCGACGGTGTAGTCGAAGGTGGCGTACTCCTTGAAGCGACGCCTGTCGACCGACCAGACATCGAACGGTGGTTGGCCGTCGACGATCCAGTCCGCGATGGCCATGCCCGCACCGCCACCTTGAGCTATGCCGAAGCTGAAGGTGTTGCAGTGGAAAAAGTTGCGCAACCCTCGTTCGGGGCCCAGGTAGGGATAGCCATCCGGTGAATACGGGATGGGCCCGTTGATGACCCGGGCGATGCCTGCGCCGGCGAGCACTGGCACGCGCTCGCCGGCATCGAGGATCTGCGGCTCCAGGCGATCGAGGTCGGCCGGCCAGAGCCTATTGGCGAACTCGTCGGGGATGCCGTCGAGCCACATCGCAGTCGCCTGCCATTCGTACGGCCCAAGGATGTAACCGTTGCGTTCTTGACGGAGGTAGTACGACGCGTCGGGATCACGCAACAGCGGCAACGGTGTCGCCCGATCTGCCAACTCCGGTATCTCGTCGGTCACGAGGTACTGGTGCGAGAGGCTGACGATCGGCAGGTCGCGGCCGATCAACGCCATCACTTCTCCGGCGCGATAGCCGGCCGCGTTGAGGACGATCTCGCACTCGATGTCGCCCTGCGGGGTCGTGACGATCCATTCGTGGTTCGGTCTCTGTTCGAGCCCAGTGACCCGCTGGCCTCGCTGGATCCGGCAGCCCATGCCGCGCGCCGCGCGCGCCAAAGCCTGGGTCACTTGCGAGGGATCGATGTCACCGTCGAGTGGATCCCAGAGCGCGCCGACCAGGTCGTGGGTTCGCACCAGCGGATAGCGCTCGACGAGCTCGCTCGGTGAGAGCAGGTCGTACTCCATTCCATTGGCTCTGGCCATGGAGGCGATGTGCTTGAACTCGGCCATCCGCTCCCGGGTGTGCGCTAACCGCACGGAACCCGTGACGTGGTAGCTCACCGAGAAATCGGTGTCCTCGGCGAGCCTGCGGTACAGGTCCGTCGAGTACTGCTGGAGGCGCATCACGCTCCAACTCCCCGAGAACGTCGGCACGTTTCCAGCGGCGTGCCAGGTGGAGCCGGAGGTCAGCTCGTCGCGTTCGAGCAGCAGCACATCGGTCCAACCACGCAAGCACAGGTGGTAGGCGGCGCTGACACCGGCGATGCCACCCCCAATGACCACCACCTGGGCGCGATCGCTCATCTGTGAAATACTAGGCACAAATTTCACACGCGCTCTGCTCGCAGAGCGCTATTTCTTGCAGCTCGAATCGGGGTTTCATGGTCACTCTTCCGGCCCACGCGCGGGTCGTCATCGTCGGTGGCGGCATCGTCGGGTGCAGCGTCGCCTACCACCTCGCCAAACGCGGTTGCACCGATGTGGTGCTGCTGGAGCGGC
>JANMMQ010000407.1:0-9211 GCA_031373465.1 Ilumatobacteraceae bacterium
CGTGCCGGTGATCCACGCCTGTCTCGATGCTCGAATGTTCGGGTTTCGTTATGGACTCGCTGTCGGCTACGCCTATGTAATTACGGCGCCGATAGGACGCCGTGTGATGGTCTGCTTCGCCCCACACGAAAAACGACCCACGACGCTCACGACGAAGCAATCGGTTCGCACGCTCAACGCGCTGACGATCCGCGTCGCTCGACAAGAGGTCGCCTGCCACCCTGACGATGGAGCCGACGTGCAACGAGCATGTCGCTCGATCGACACTGATCTTGCGTCGGGGCCTGATCTCGTCGTGAAGGCGCGCCCTCGCTAGAACATTCCCCGCCGATCCCCGGTCGGCCACCCGTGCCAACCGACGTCGACGGTCGGCATCGTTCGACGCACAAGTCGGATGGAACGCAGATCGATGCCGCATCGCCATCACTCGTCGAGCCGGACGGGTGCCTCGTCGACCGCTAGGTAGCGCTAGCTGCTGTCGACATCAGCCAGCGTTGCGGGCATCGCTTCGGTGTCGATGTTGTGAGACGCAACGGCCGCTGCGCTCGATGATCAAGCGAGACCGTCGGTCGCCGGATCGAGGTCACGCAGAACGCAGTTATGGCGCGGGTGAGATTTGTGTCAGCTCATTGAACGATTGTCGTTCTATGTGCTGACACAGACGACGGAGGGTTAGCGCCGATCGACGCAATCTGTGCGGGTTGAACCTTCGACGGGAGGGTCAGACGGTTTGGCCGCCGTCCATGACGAAGGCGTGCCCGATCGTGAAGGCCGCCTCGTCAGAGCAGAGGTAGGCGATAGCTGATGCGATCTCCTCGGGGCGGCCCATGCGTCCGATCGGTTCCTGCGCGATGACAGCGGCTCGCCCATCGTCCGTTCCGCCGGTGAATCGGTCCATCATCTCCGTGTCGATTATTCCCGGACAGATTGCGTTGATGCGAATGTTCGCTGCCGCGTAGTCGAGCGCTGCGCAGCGGGTGAGCCCGATCAGTCCGTGTTTGGCTGCGCCGTACGCGGTCCCACCCGGGAAGCCCTTGACGCCAGCGCCCGATGATGTGTTGACGATCGCGCCGCCGCCCCGCTCAAGCAGAAGCGGGATCTCTTGGCGCATACACACGAACACGGCGCGCAGATTGACGTTCATGATCCGATCGAACTGCTCTTCGGTGATCTCAGCCAAGGGAGTGGGCGCGAGCTCGATCCCTGCGTTATAGAGCGCGATGTCAAGACCGCCGAATTCTTCAACTGTCTGGCGTAGCGCCGCCTGGACGGCGTTGCTGTCGGTGACGTCGCAGGTGACGGCGAGCGCCCGCCGTCCCGCCTCCTCGACAAGCCGCGCCGTCTCACGGTTGCCCGCATCGGACAGCCCAACGACCGTGACATCGGCACCTTCTTGCGCGAACCGCAGCGCGGTCGCACGGCCAATGCCGCTGCCGCCGCCAGTGATGAAGACGACCTTGCCGTCGAACCTGCTGCCGTGGGTGTTCATGCGTCATGGTCCCACGCCAGGGTCTGCGATGAGCTACACGGAAGAGAAAGATCGATTTGCTTGCCGGGTCGGGTGGACGTACCTACTCGAGTAGCGCATAACTGTCGTCGATCTGATCGCGCCGCGAGATCCGCGATCCGTGCATCCGTGATCGATGTCAGCAGGTGACCGCGAATGACCGCGATTGACCCCCGCGATCCGTTGGCCCGCGCCTCGCTCACCCCTCAACGGCACTCCGGCGATCAATCCATACCCTCTGAGCAGGCATGACGCGTTGAGGGCAGCGAGCCTGCAAAGCCCTGAACAGGGTTCGATTTCCATCGTCGCCTCAAACTCTGACGTGGTATATGGCCAGGTCAGAGGTTTTTTCGTCGTGCCCCGCAATGATCGTCACCCGCCCATCTTCGAGCGCTTCGGGTTCGACTCGGTCGAGTCGGGCACGGGCAGCAGCGAGGATCTCTTCGATCGAGCGAATGTCGCGGCCCGGGTCGTTGATCGCGGATGGGTCTCGTACATGCGTGCGGCGGCGACCACGCCGGACGCTGCGGTGAGGGCGGCGACGGCGTAGATCGCTGCGGGGATGGAGATCAGGTCGGCGACGATGCCGGCCAGGAGAGCGCCGATCGCAAAGCCGCCGTCGCGCCAGAGTCGGTAGATTCCGACGGATCGGGCGCGCCATGTCGGGTGGGCGACGTCGCCAATGGCCGCGAGCAACGTCGGATAGACCATCGCGGTTCCGGCGCCGAGCACCATCGCTCCGACGGCCCACGCCGTGAAACTGCCGGTCGCGGCGATCCATGCGATGGCGACGGCTTGGGTGAGCATGCCGCCGACGATCAAGGGTTTGCGGCCGATGCGGTCGGACAGTCCGCCGGTGTACAGCTGGCCGAGGCCCCAGACGGCCGGGTAGAGCGCGGCGAGCACGCCGATCTGTCCGATCGACAATCCGGCGTTGGCAAAGAAGATCGGGAACAGACCCCACGCAAGGCCATCGTTGAGGTTGTTGACCAGGCCGGCCTGCGAGCACGACGACAGTGCCTTGTCGGTGAAGGAGGTGAGTCGGAAGATCTCGCCGGTGGTCAGCGTGGCGTCGTGGGTGTCGTTGGTGGCGACGTGGTGGGTGGCTTCGTAGCGTGCATGGCCCCGGGTTTCTCGCACGAAGAACACCGACAGGCCGAGGCCGAGACCGGCGTAGGCGATGCCAAGGAAGAACGGCTCCGGACGGAGACCAGCGTGCTCGGCGATGTACCCGGTCGCTAGTGCGGTGATAGCTACAGCGCCGTAACCGGCGGCTTCGTTCATCCCCATGGCGAAGCCGCGTCGGGCCGGGCCGACCAGGTCGATCTTCATGATCACGGTCGTCGACCAGGTCAGCCCTTGGTTGACGCCGAGCAAGACGTTGGCGGAGACCACCCATCCCCAGCTTGGTGCCCAGATCAGCAGCAGCGGGACCGGTATCGCGATGATCCAACCGGCGACGAGGACGGGTTTGCGGCCGTAGCGGTCGGAGAGGGTGCCGGCGAAGAAGTTCGTTGCGGCTTTGACAGCGCCGAAGGCAACGATGAACGTGAGCGTTGCGGTGAAGGCGGTGAGGCCGAACTCTTCCTTGGCGAGCAGGGGAAGGACTGTGCGTTCCTGACCGATCATGCCGCCGACGAGTGCGTTGACTCCGACGAGGAGCGAGAACTGTGCGATGTTTTCCTTGAGGCCGAGCCGCGGGGGTGCCTCGGTGGTCGAGGCGCTCATCATGAAGTCTCCAGCGGGCTGCCGGTCGCAGCTGACCAGGTGTCTGGTCCGCCATCGAGGACCACAACGCTGTCGCGTCCTCGAGCGGTGAGGATGCTGGCGGCGGTCATCGCTCGTTCACCGTGACCGCACATCACCGACATCGGCCCGGCCGTGAGGCGGGCGTCGGAAACTGCGCCGAGTTCGATGCTGAGCGCGCCGGGGACATGACCGGAGGCGTACTCGTTGGCTTGGCGGACGTCGATCAGTTGACCGGTCATCCCGGCGGGGTCGACGAGCGGGATGGCGCGCACTGGCCGCGCAGAACCTTTCCACGCGTCGATCCCGCCGGCGAGCTCGCCGACAAGATGCTCGTGACCGACGTCGAGGCACTGTCGGACAAGGTCACCTCGATCCTGATCCGGGTCGAGAACGAACATGAGAGCGCTGTTGGGTTCAATCAGCCAGCCGAGCCAGCTGGCGAACACCGGTCGGAGCGTGTTCGACATCGAACCCGGTATGTGACCGGCGGAGAACGCAGTGACCGGTCGGGCGTCGACGACGACGCCGCCTTCGGCGAGGTGTCGCTCGACATCGTCAGGTTGGACCGTGGCGAGGAGAGGGAGCGAGTCGTAGCGGGTGGGACCGCGTCGATTCACCTCCGGGAGGCGGGCGAAGTAGGTGGGGAAGGTGCCGAAGCCGGCGACCAGTCGCTCGACGAACAGGTCCTCGTCGATGATCGAGAACAGTGTGTTGGTGGTTCGTTCGCGGCCGAGGGTCGAGGTGCGCTGCGAGTTACCGGGTGCGGAGCAGAACGATCCCGCACCATGCGTCGGATACACGGCAAGGTCGTCGGGGAACTGATCGAATCGGCGTAGAGCGACGAACATCTCGTGTGCGAGCGGAACGGTTAGCTCCGCACCACACAGGTCCGTTCGCCCGACCGTGCCGACCATCAGCGAGCCACCGGAGAACAAAGCGACCGGCGCACCGTCCTCGACGAGGACATAGGCGTGGTGGTCGGGTGTGTGACCGGGCGTCGCTACGGCGATCAGTTCGACACCCGTGGCCAGCGGGAGGTGTTCATCGTCGCTGATTGGCCAATGTGGCGATTCGAGATGTGAGGCGGCCGGGGCGACGAACGTCGCTCCAGTCCGATCGGCGAGGGCCGGGCCGCCGGTCACATAGTCGGCATGCGAATGGGTGTCCAGTGTCCATGCAAGTCGGAGCTGTCGCCGTTCGATCAGAGTGTCTTGGGCGGTCGGGAATCGAGGTGGGTCCACGACAGCGGCGGTCCCGTCACCGAGGTCGATCACATACGACGAATGCCCGAGGCCCTCGTCGACGAAGTCGTAGACCTGCATCGTCACTCGGCGTTCGCGGGCTTGGTCCCAGCGACGATCACGTAGCCCAGGAACGGGGCTGCCTTGGCCATCTTCGGCATCAGCCACGCCATCTTGCGAACATGAGCCGGTCGATCAGTGCCATGAACTTGTACGGATCGAGCGCAGCGACCTCTCGAGAAGCCAACCTCTGCACGCCCTTCCCCTCTCCAGTGACCGCTGGTCAAACAATTTCTTGAATATATCTCTTGCCACGCCGATATTCAAGTAGTAGTTTGAATTTTCATGGATCGGAGAGTTCACGGTGGGTGACCGGGCAGCAAAGGATGCACTCTTCGACGCCTTCGCCGAGGTCGCCAAATCTCTGGCGAGTGGTCGTCGGGCCGAGATTGTCGACGTCCTGGCCCAGGGCGAACGGTCCGTCGAGCAACTCGCTGATGAGATCGGACAGAGCGTGGCCAACACATCGCACCATCTGCGGGCGATGGCCAGAGCGGGTGTGCTTCGTACCCGTCGCGAAGGCACCCGGATCGTCTACATGTTGGCGAGTGATCGCGTTGGTGACGTGTGGGCGGCTTTGCGCGAAATCGCGACCGAACATGTTGCCGGTATCAACGAACTGGCCGACGCCTATGTCGGTGATCGCTCCGGCTTGGAACCTGTGACTCGACGCGAACTCGAAGCTCGGCTCAAAGCCGGTGACACGATCGTGCTCGATGTGCGTCCCTCGGCCGAGTTCGACGCCGGCCACATCCCCGGTGCCAGGTCCGTTCCTGTTGGCGAGCTTCGCCGGCTTCGTTCGCTGTCGAAGGACATCGAGATCGTCGCCTACTGCCGCGGCCCGTACTGCGTGTACGCCGACGAGGCCGTACGCCAACTCCGCAAACGCGGGTTCAACGCCCGCCGTCTCGAAGACGGATTCCCCGAATGGAAACGAGCCGGCCTACCCGTAGCCGCCGGAACAGGAGGATGACCATGTCCAACGAAACGCTCGTCGATGTCGACACCCTTCGCACGCAAGTACGAGACAAGTACCGCGACGTCGCCACCGACCCGCACGGCGCCCACCACTTCCATACCGGTCGCCCACTTGCGACACGCCTCGGATACGACCAAGCGGTCGTCGACGGTCTACCGGATCGGGCAGTCGAGTCGTTTGCTGGTGTCGGCAACCCGTTCTCGTTACGCCGTCTCGAACTGGGCGAGCGTGTGATCGATGTCGGGTCCGGGGCAGGGTTTGACTCGTTCATTGCCGCCACGCAAGTTGGGCCGGCTGGCCGTGTGATCGGGATCGACATGACGCCAGAGATGCTGGCCAAGTCACGAGCCACAGCCGAAGAGCTCCAGTTCGGGCATGTCGAGTTCCGCGAGGGCTTCGCCGAGACCGTGCCCGTCGAGGATGGATGGGCGGACGTCGTCATTTCCAACGGC
The DNA here is from genome assembly GCA_031373465.1 of Ilumatobacteraceae bacterium. Lineage (GTDB taxonomy): Bacteria > Actinomycetota > Acidimicrobiia > Acidimicrobiales > Ilumatobacteraceae > JAENVT01. The sequence goes on from JANMMQ010000407.1 coordinate 5,989, forward strand.
GTGATCAATCTCTGCGCCGACAAGCAAGCCGTGTTCGCCGAGATCTTTCGAGTACTGCGCGCGGGAGGCGTGTTGCAGTTCGCCGACATCGCCAACGGACGCCCGGTGCCGATCGAGGCGATGCGCGACGTCGATCTGTGGACCGGTTGAATTGCCGGAGGGCTGCCCCGTGCGGGCTGGCAACAGATGCTCGAAGACTCCGGGTTCGAAGACATCACCGTCGGACCACCCGTCGACACCTTCGGTGGTGCCATCGGTGAAGCCAAGGCACGGTCATATGAGGTCTTTGGCTACGCGTTCATCGCGCACCGGATCTAACGAGAGAATCCAAAAAGAGAAAGGAGATTGCGATGGCTGTCGATGACAAGGTCGTGATCGGGCAAACCCACGGAGCCGATGACGCCGAGGCGGTGCTGATCGGGTATCTGCTGGGGGTGGAGGCGTTGCGCGCCGGGAAACAGGCACTGATGTGGCTCACCAAAGACGGCGTACATGTCGCCACCAAGGGCTACTCCGACGAGATCGTGGTGCCCGGAGCACCGTCCATCAAAGACCTTCATGCCGAGTACATCGACAAAGGCGGCCGGTTCTTCGCTTGCCCCGTCTGTGTGAAGACACGCGGTCTCGAGGCCGCCGAATGGGTGCAGGGCGCCGAGGTCAAAGGCGCCCCGTCGCTGTACGAGTTCACAGAGGGTGGAGCGTTGATCTTCAACTACTGACCGACATTGAAGCGAACACAACGATCAGTTTCTGACGAGCGACTTACGAAAGGAATGGGCCCGTCAATGACTACTCACAGCCCGGGATCCCATTTTGGACTTGTGCTCGACTGCGCGGACCCTGACCGCCTCGCGCATTTTTGGTCAAAGGCACTGGGCTACGTGAACGTCGGCTCCGCTGGCGCGTACGTCGCCCTCTACCCCGCTGAACGATCCGGCCCTAAGCTGCTTCTGCAGCGTGTCGACGAGCCGAAGACATCGAAGAACCGAATGCACATCGACTTCGAGACCGCCGACATCCACGCCGAAGCGGACCGCCTCGCCACGCTCGGTGCCCAACGCGTGAGTGGAGAACCGTGCAGCGAGCACGGCAGCACCTGGATCCTGATGGCTGATCCCGAAGGCAACGAGTTCTGTATCTGCGACAACGGAAACCCAGCCGGTAGCGAGACGACCTAATGACCACGGCGACGAGCTGATGTCCACACGCCAGGAGAGCGAAGCGAACGCACGCTTCTCGCAGCGCTACGGCGAGGACCGGGGCGACGCGATCCGCGAGATCGAGCGTGCTGTGATCGGCGGCGACTGGGGCGCCAATGGGTACACCACCATCGCCCAGGCCGACGAGCTCGCCGCCTTGTTGGAACTGGGCGCGGGCTCGATGGTTCTTGACGTCGGGGCTGGGCGGGGATGGCCCGGCCTCTACCTGGCGGCGGTGACCGGTTGCTCAGTGGTGTTGACAGACGTGCCCATTGAGGGTCTGGCGGTGGCCCGCCATCGCAGCTTGCAGGAGGGTGTCGAGGAGCGGACGTGGCCGGTCGCTGCGAGCGCACGTGACTTCCCGTTCCCTGCGCGCACGTTCGACGCAGTTGTTCACACCGATGTGTTGTGTTGACTGCGGCCGAAGCTCTCCGTGTTGAGGGCGTCCTGGCAGTTGCTTCGACCAGGCGGTCGTACCGCGTTCCACACGATCTACACGGCTCCTGGGCTCGATCGGCGCGCTCGGGCGCGCGCGCATCGGTCAGGACCGTGGGCGGTGGCCTCGATGGATACTCCGGTTGAGTTGCTGCGCCGAGCGAGCTTCGTTTGTGTCAGCGAAATGGACGGCACGGAGGAGTTTCGCGGCGTGGCCAAGACGTGGATCGATCAGTGGGACGAGCACCGAGACGCGTTGATCGAGGTGTACGGCGAACCCGAGTTCGAGAGCCGCCAGTACGACCGGCGTTTGCAGCTGCGTGCCGTTGAGGACGGGTTGTTGCGCCGGTCGCTGTTCATCGGCTGCCGTCCCCTTGGCTGATCACCTACTACGTCAAAGGTGATCCGAAGATCCTCGGCTGGACATTCGAAGGCGCGCGATCTCTGCAGTTCGTTCCAATTGGATAGCGCAGCGTTCATCGCTGGACGCGTCACGTACGATGGCAAGGTGATGACTCGCCGGCAGTTCGTCGTTTGGGGAGCTACCTCGGCAACTGTCGCCGCCCTTGCCACGTCATGCTCGTCGAGCACGCCGGCCGCCACCGGCGATACTTCGGCCAAGTCCGACGAGGACTTCTCGGCGCAGTTCAGCGACTTTCAGCCTGCCGACGAGCCGAATGGCGACATCTCCAAGGTGGACTGGCCGAGCTTCGTCACTGACGCCGACCCCGAGGTGAAGAGTCTGTACGAGTTTCAGATCACGCACGGCGAGTTGATGCGCTACATGCCCTGTTTTTGCGGCTGCGGGCAGAACTCGGGACATCGAAGCAACCGCGACTGCTACGTGACCAGCGTCAATGCGGACGGCAGTGTTGTGCTCGATTCGATGGCGCCCACTTGAGGCATCTGCCTCGGAGTCACGCGTGACGTGATGCAGATGCTCAACCAAGGTAAAGCGGCGCGGGACATCCGGGTTGAGATCGACCGTAGGTACGCCGACAACATGAAGTCCGCAACCCCGACGCCCTACCCGCCAGCCTGACACGACGGAAGCGAGCGCCGACCTGACGCCTGCGATGGGCACGACACGCCCACAACGCCGAGCAGGCCGCAGCGGCCAGGCGACACTGGCCTGGTCTCATTGCACCTCCTACTGGGGGCTCGTGTTCCCACTCGGCATGTATGGCGCGGCAACGTTCAAGATGCGTGGCGTCATCGACCTTGCCCCGCTCGACTGGCTCCCGAAACTCACACTCGCCGTCGCCGTCGTCGCCTGGTCTACCGCCTTTCTTGGTCTTGTCTGGCAGGGCACGCGCGGAACACTGAATCGCAGATGAACCTCGAGACGATCACCGCCCTTTGGGCGTCGGCTGATCGTCCGGATCTGACCGTCGCGAGCTCTGTCGGCCGGTGCTTTCGATACTCTCCAGCCCCACTGCAAGTCGAAGCTCACGAATGTCATTACGGAGATCATCGTCTCCGTGACGCTCAGAGAGGTGCTCCATCAAGTCCGCCATCCCGTCGGCAATCGCGTTCAACTTGTGCTGGAGGGCTTGATCGCTTCGGGTCTGGCTGTTCTGTAACAGGGC
>JANMMQ010000421.1:0-3403 GCA_031373465.1 Ilumatobacteraceae bacterium
ACTGTGGGGCAGGCACCTGGCGCTGATCCTGTTGGCCATTGCCGCGATCTGGGCTGTCGTCAGCAGGAAAGAAGCGATCGACAACGTCGGGCAGCACACGGTCCACCATCAAGACCCTGCTTCGACCGGACCAATGGCGGACATTGCCTGACACCGCTAGCGTCGGCGGCCATGGCGAATCGACGCGTTCGGGTGATGTGGTCCGACCTCAATGGGCTGTCGCACGGTCGCTATGTGCCGCACTCCAGGTTGCACGAGCACGGCCATCACGCCGTGACCACGCTGACGATGAGCATCGATCGCGACATCCTTCCCGTCGACGGATACGGGCCCGATGTCGGCTTCGCTGATCTGTCGACCGTGCCGGTCGCCGAATCGGTCCGTCCCGGTTGGGAGGTCGATACCGACGTAGCCATCGCCGACCTCGAATACAACGGCGAGCCGTTGGCGTTGTGCCCTCGTAACGCGCTGAAGCGTGCGGTCGATGCCTGGGGGGCGCTCGGCTACGAGCCGCTCCTCGGCTTCGAGATGGAGTTCTACGTGATGCAGCCCGACGAGCACGCTCCGGGCGGGTTCGGTCCGTTGCACCTGCCATCGCACCGCGTCTACGGCGTGGGCCTGGGCGGCGACAACACCGGGCTGATGTTCGATCTGTATGACGCGGCCGAGGCGTCAGAGCTCGACATCGAGGGGATCATGGGCGAGTTCCATCCGGGCCAGATGGAGCTGAACATGCGGTACGGACCGGCGCTCGACGCCGCCGACAGGGCCTTCATCTGCAAAGAGATGACCCGCGAAGTCGCCGCACGAAGGGGCTACTGGATCACGTACATGGGCCGGCCCATGGCCCATCTGGTGGGTAGTGGTCTGCATGTCAACTTCTCGCTGACCCCAATTCACGGGGGTGCCAACGCGTTCGACGACCCGACCGGTGAGCACGGCTTGTCCAACCTTGCGAGGCAGTGCATCGGCGGGGTCATCGCCCATCACGAGGGCATGGCTGCGATGTCGGCGCCTCTCCTCAACAGCTACAAGCGGCTCGTGCCCGGGATCATTGCCGGCTACTGGGCCAACTGGGGTCTCGACAACCGGATCAGCACCTACCGAATCCCATCCGAGCGCGGTGCGGCAACGAGAATCGAGAACCGCATGCCCTGCGGCAGCGCCAACCCGTATCTGGCAGCGGCCGTGATGCTCAACGCTGCGCTGCTCGGAGTGGTCGATGGACGCGATTGCGGAGACCCGCAGATCGGCGACGGCGACGCCGAGCCCAACACCCACCGCCACACGCCCCACGATCTGAAGGAAGCGCTTGCGGCGTTGGAGGCCGACACCGTGCTGTGTGAAGCGATGGGTGCGGACCTGGTCAAGGCGTTCCTGACGATTCGCAAGGACGAGTTGGCGAAGTGGGAAGCGGCGGACGGCAAGTGGGACCTCGAGTCGATCTCGCGATGGGAGCTCGAGCACTACCTGCCGTTCTACTGATGCCCTAGGTCCGTCAGCGCACCTTCGTGGCTTGCAGCGTGTATGAGTGCGCGAGACGCCACGGCCGATCGATGAGCTGCCACTCATCCAGCGCGATCTTCTCCATCTGACCCGGCAGTGCCTCCCACGGGACGCTCTGGTGTTCGACGAAACCCGTCACTTGCATCCCCGCATCGAACAACGCCGTCATGATCTCCCCGAGCCCATGGTTCCAAGTGTGCGTCACCGTGTGGGTGAACTCGACGTCGGAGGTGACGTAAGTGCCGGCGGCGTCTTCGACAAACGGATCGCTGTGCTCGAAGTACGGGTAGCCGAGCACCAGTTCGTCCGAATGCGACTCGTCGAGTGCCCACAGCATGGGGTGCGCCTCGCGGATGAACAGTCGTCCGCCTGGCCGGGCCAGCCCGGCCACGACACAGGCCCACCGCTTCACGTCGGGCATCCAGCACAACGCACCGATCCCGGTGTAGACGAGGTCGAAATCCGCCGCCGGAAGCACGTCGAGCGCGTCGTAGACCTCTGACTCGACGAAGTCGGCCGCCGTGCCCGACTGCTGCGACAGACGCCTCGCCTCGAGGATCGACACCGACGAGAAATCCAATCCCGTCATCGATGCGCCGAGCCGCGCCAGCGAGATGGTGTCGGTCCCGATATGGCACTGCACGTGAACCCCGCGCAGCCCTTGCACGTCGCCGAGCAGCGGCAGGTCGAAGCGGACGGTTTCGCTGAGGTGGTCTCGGTCTGCGATGAAGCGTTCGAACCCGTAGTCGGGCGACGCGGCATGAGCCGTCGCCCGCTCGTCCCAGTTGGCGCGGTTGAGATCCACGGAGTCGGCCATGCAAAACGATGTCACAGAACTGTGGTCATGCCGGTTGGTCGGTCGCCAGACCATCGAGGAGCCGATCGAGCGCGAACACGAAGCGGTCATCTGCGGTTCCGGGATACAACGCATTCGCAATCTCTACCGAGTGCGGGAACGCGGCTGTGTCGAGCGCGGCATAGTCGTCACGCCACTCGGCATAGATGGTGTCGCGTGCCGCCGATGGCATCGACGCCAACGTGGAATCGATCGCCGCCGAGCCGATGGTCAGTTCGATCACGGCGTGGTAGGCCCGTGCCGAGGCATCGGGAGCGAAACCGGCGCGGCGCAGTTGACCGAGGATCGTCTCGGTGATCAACAGCTCGTTCTGGTGTCGAGGAGGCGCGCCGCGGACGAGTGAGGCGAGCGCCGGATGGGCGAGGTTGGCGGCGCGGATGCGGATGCACAGTTCGCGTATGCACGCGCGCCACGACGCCATCGGAAGGTCGTCGACCACTCCAGCGAGGCTGCGATCACCCATTGCCCGCAGCAACTCCTCCTTGCTGCGAAAGTGGCGGTAGATCGCAGTGGGGTCTGCGTCGAGAGCTTCGCCGAGCTTACGAACCGACATGTGCTCGAAGCCGACGTTGCCGAGCACCTGTATGGCGGCCGAGACGATGAGATCGCGGGTCAGCCGGGCCATCAGTCGTAGAGGCGAGCCGTCGCCAGACGCTCCAGGCACACCTCGGCACTCCACGGCAGCATCAATGATCCGAGGCGCGCGTCGCGGTACATGCGTTCAAGCGGAAGATGTTTCAGCATTGCCTGCCCGCCGCAGACGCGTATGGCCGTGGACGCCACCTCGGCGGCATGCTCCATCACCGTGTACGCGGCTGACCAGCCGAGCACGAGATCGTCCTCGGTGGGATCGATCGTCGCCTCGTCGATCGCCCGGTAGAGCAATGCGCGTGCCTGCTGGTGCCGCAACTGCATGGTTGCCCACCCGACCTGCTTCATCGGATGGTCCCGCCTCGCGCCGGCGGCCTGACCGGGCAACTCGCCGCGAAGGTACGAGCGGGTCGTGTCGAGCACGCCCGCCGTGAGGCCGAGGTAGCTCGG
>JANMMQ010000448.1:0-7731 GCA_031373465.1 Ilumatobacteraceae bacterium
GCCCTGGCGATACGCGGACCACATCGCCACCGGCACTGCGAACAGCAGCGACAGGATCTGGGCGTAGACCATGATGAACGCCGAGATCGGCAGCGCCCGCACGACCTCGGTCTTGATCGACTGGTTCGTCTGGAACGTGAACCCCCAGTTGCCGGTGACGAACTTGTGCATCCAGTCGAAGTACTGGGACACGATGGACCTGTCGAGCCCGAGTTCGTGTTTGATGGCCTGCGCTTGTTCCGTAGTCGCACCCGGCCCCGTCTTGAGCGCCACGACAACGTCCGAGCCCCCCGGAAGGAACCGGAGGGCAACGGACGTCAGAAATGTCACGGCGAACACGACGATGGCCAGCTGTACGAGTCGGTTCAGAAAATAGCGCATCGAGGCACTAGCTCTTTCGTGTGAAGCGGCCCTTGGTGATCACTGACCGCCGCGCCACACGGTCATCATCGGGAAGGTGCCGGCGATACCGGCGCCCGGCACGCCTTCGCTGCCATCGGGAAGCTTGAAGTTGCCGATACCTTGAACGTCGGGCTTGTGAGGAATTCCCCAGATCGTGTAGCTGCCCCACAGGTTGTAGCACTGCTTGCCGAATATCTTGTTGACTTCCTCGGCAATCGCCTTCTTGCGCACCGGGTCGGTGCTGGCCCGATTCTCGTCGAGCAGCTTGTCGAGATCGGGGTCCTTGATGCGCCCGAAGTTCAGCGCGAGCTGACCAACCGGCAGTGAGCTCGACGAGTGCCACCAGTGGTACTGCATGTCGAGGTCGATGCCGCCGTGGTTCCTCCACTGGAACACCTGGAAGTTGCCGAGAACCGCGGTGAGGATGTAGTTGCCCTGGTCGATCTGATCGATTGTGACCAAGTCGACCCCGGCTTCTTCGTACCACTGCTTCTGGAACTGGGCGATGGTCAGGTTCGTCTCATCCTGCGTCGCCGCCAACGACAGATTGAGCGGACCGGGATGCTCGGCTTTGTATTGGGCGATCAGGTCCTGTGCCTTGCCCATGTCTTGAGCCTTCGGAAACCCTGTGTCCTCCAAATAACCCGCCTGGTCTGGCGAGAACGGGCCGAATGCGATCTGATTCACTCCCGCGGAGATCGTGTCGATCAACGCTTGCTCGTCGGTTGCGTACGCGAGCGCGCAGCGCACGCGTACGTCGTTGAGCGGGGAGCCATCCTGAGTGACGTGCAGCAACGTGTATGCCGTCTCGGCAGTGTTCGTGATCTCCGGCATCGGGAACTCCTTGGTGTCACGGAACTCGGCGATGGTCTCGCCGTTGGTCGTGTGCAGGAGGTCGATGGTGCCGCTCTTCAAGGCGTCGCGACGATTCAGCGCGTCGGGGATCGGGCGGAACTCCACCGCGTCGAGATACGGGAACGGCTTGTTCCAGTAGTTCGGGTTCTTCTTCATCTTGAAGTACTCGTTGGGCTTGTAGTCCTCGTAGACGAACGGGCCGGTGCCGACGGGCTGCGACCGCAAGGCTTGGTCGGTGTCGCTGGCGGCGAGCCATGTCGGAGAAGCCATGTAAGCGGCCTGGCCCATGAGGGCGAACGGGAAAGCTGCCCAGGAGGTGTTCATCTTGATGACAACTGTCATGGGATCGGCGGGATCAACCGCGACGCTGTCGATGGGTCGGAAGATGTTGCCGGTGAGAGCACCCGTCTTGGCGCGGGTGATGTTCTCGACGATTGCGGCACCGTCGAATGGCGTGCCGTCGTGGAACGTGACGCCGGCGCGGGCCTTGATTCTCCATTCGGTGGAGTCGGCGTTCGGCGTGATCGATTCGGCGAGATAGGGGGCTGCCTTGCCATCGGCGGTCGGCATCGCCAGCGTGTCATAGATGTTGCGGATCACCTGGTGACACGAGATCGCGCACAGCATCTCGTAGGGGCGCCACGGGCTGGACGTATCGGCCTCGATGCCCATGACGACCGTGCCACCTGCCACGGGCTTCAGCGCAGCCGCTGTCGTCGAGGGAGCCACGGTTGTCTCGCCCGAATTGGCGGCGGTGGTCTCTGTCGACGCCGCCGTGGTCTCGGGTGACTGCGCGGTTGTGACACCGGTGCTGGCCACCGACGGCGAGCTCTTGCCGTCGCTGCCACCGCACGCCGCGGTGACGAGTCCAATGCTGAGCACGGCCGCCGGAATGAGTCGTTTGCCCAAACGCTGCCTGTTTCGCACCATTTCCCCCTCTGATCGGTGATCTCCTGTCGTCGTTGACTGTGCCGACGTGACCTCCATCACAGCGCGACTGTCGGCACCTTAGTCACGCCACGCGGGATGTCAATGAACCAGGCAGATACCTTGCAACTTGTGCCTCAGTTGCGAGACAACCATCTCGAACAGCCTGACCCAACCCGACTACCTCCTGCCGATTTGCGCTTCGCTGAGATCATGTCACGGCACTCGCGCGCAGTCGCCGCGGGGCAACCCTGCTACGTGGATCCGGCCACCCGGCTCAGTGTTTTCACCGCGTCGTTCCACGTTGCGCGGGGATATTGCTGCGACAGCGGCTGCCGGCACTGTCCGTTCGTCATCGACTGAACTACCGTCGCAGCGCATGGCAGCCAATCCCATCGCCGCAATGCGCGTCTCGAGCCCGAAATCGTTCAAGCTGAGCAAATGCGATCCTGATGACAGGCTCGGGTGGCACAAGGAGTCGGCAATTGCCGAGCTCGGGCACGTGAAGACCGAGCTCGACAAGTTGCAGCAACGGCTGTCGGCCGAGCACAAGCGCAGCCTGTTGCTGGTCCTGCAGGCACGCGATGCCGCGGGCAAGGACGGAACGGTGCGCGCGATCTTCTCCGGTTTGAACCCCGCCGGAGTCAGGGTCACCAGCTTCAAGGTTCCGGGCGGTCGCGAGACGGAGCAGGACTACCTGTGGCGTGTGCACCTCGCCTGCCCGGGCCACGGCGAGATCGGAGTGTTCAATCGCAGCCACTACGAAGACGTGCTCGTGGTCCGAGTGAAAGGCCTCGTGCCGAGGTCCGTGTGGAGCAAACGGTTCCGGCACATCAACGAGTTCGAGCGGATGTTGTCGGACGAGGGCACCCGAATCATCAAGTGCTTTCTCAACGTCTCCCGGGAGGAACAGGCCAGGCGCTTTCAAGACCGGCTCGACGATCCCACCAAGAGCTGGAAGTTCCGTGCCGGTGACCTCGCTGATAGCAAGCTGTGGCCAAAGTTCGACAAGGCGTACGAAGACGCCATCGTCAAGACCTCGACGTCGTACGCGCCGTGGTACGTCGTGCCCGCCGACCACAACTGGGCCCGCAACCTTGCCGTCGCCAAGATACTTCTGCAGGCGATGAAGGAGCTCGATCCTCAGTTTCCGCCACCGGATCCGTCGATCAAGGACGTCAAGATCGCATGACCGTGTTGGTCGCCACAACCTTGAACGAAGCGCTCGAACTGCTCTCGGCAGAGCCCGACGCGATGGTGCTGGCCGGTGGGACCGATGCAATGGTCGAGATCAACATGGGCCACCGTCGTCCTGAAGGCGTCGTTGCCGTAGGGCGGATCCCGGAGTTACGAACGTGGTCGTACAACGCGGAGTCGGCGACGCTGCGCATCGGGGCGGCGGTCACCTACGGCGAGCTCGAGAGCGACCCCTTTGTGCGCTGGGTGCCGGCTCTCAGCCAAGCAGCGCGCACCGTCGGTTCGCCACAGATCCGCCACGCGGCGACGCTGGGCGGCAACGTTGCCACCTGCTCACCCGCCGGCGATGGTCTGCCCGTGCTTGCCGCGCTCGAGGCGACGGTGCATCTCGTCTCGCTCGACGGGTCGCGCTCCATCCAGTTCAGCGACTTCATGACCGGCCCGAAGCGAACGGCGCTGTGGCCGGGCGAACTGATCGAGTCGGTTTCCCTCCCGGTGTTCAGTGGATGGCAGGGCTACGCGAAGGTCGGCGTTCGCAACGCCATGGTCATCTCCAACGCCGGTGCGTGTCTGGTCGTCGACGATGTCGGTGGCGTGCGCATTGCTCTCGGGTCGGTCGGACCGACCATCCTGCGGTGCGCGGAAGCGGAGTCGTTTGCGGTATCAGTGGTCGATGTCCAAGGCGGATCAGTGGCCGAGAGCGACGCCCAGGAGTTCGGCCGCCTGGTCGCATCAGCTGCCCAGCCGATCGACGATCATCGCTCCACGGCCGCGTACCGCCGTCATGCCATCGAGGTGCTCGCCCGCAGGCTGCTCAGGAGGGCGTTCCCGAATGGCTGAGAGCCAGCACTACGTCCTGCACGTCAACGGCATGCCGCACGAGGTCGGCGATGCCTGGGTCGGCGAGAGCCTGCTGTACGTCCTGCGCGAGCGGCTTGGCCTAACGGGTTCGAAGGGTGCGTGCGAGCAGGGTGAATGCGGTTCGTGTAGCGTGCTCATCGATGGCGAGCTGATCTGCAGCTGCTTGGTCCTGGCGGCCTCGGCAACCGACCAAGAAATCGTCACCATCGAAGGAATCGCGCCGGTCGGGTCGCCGACTGACGTGCAAGACGCGTTCGTGGAGTTCGGCGCGGTGCAGTGCGGGTTCTGCACGCCCGGTCTCATCATGGCGGCGCACGCTCTGCTCGAACGCACGCCACAGCCGAGCGAGACCGAGATCCGCGAAGAATTGTCGGGCAACATCTGCCGCTGCACCGGCTACGGACGAATCATCGAAGCCGTGCAGCGCGTTGCGGTCAGCCGAACAGATCAACGATGAGCACCGCAACACGTGAAGGTGTCGTACGCGGGCGCCTCGGCGACAGCCCGCCGCGGCCAGATGGCGTTGCCAAGGTCCAGGGGTCGTTCGCATTCTCCGGCGATCTCTCAGCGGACGGGTTTCTGTGGGGAGCGACATTGCGCTCACCGCACCCTTATGCGCGCATCGTGCGCATCGATGTGACTCCGGCTTGGCGGATCGACGGAGTCGCTGCAATCGTCACCGCCGAAGACGTGCCGGGCAAACTGACCTACGGGCTCATCAGCAGCGATCAGCCGGTCTTCGCTTCCGACGTGGTGCGCTACGTCGGCGAGCCGATTGCTGCCGTCGCGGCAGATCATCCCGAGACCTGCCGCAGGGCATTGGCCGCGATCGTGGTCGAGTACGAAGTGCTGGCCCCGTTGACCGATCCGGAGCGAGCCATCGACGGCAGTCATCCGCCCATCCACGCCTTGGGAAACCTGATCCGCCACCAGCGAATTGTCACCGGTGATCAATCATTGGTCGGCGAGGTCGTCGTCGAGGGAACGTATGAGTTGGGGATGCAGGACCAAGCGTTCCTCGGGCTCGAGGCGGCGTTGGCGTTGCCGGATCCGGGAGGAGCCGGGGTCGAGCTCTTCGTCGCCACGCAATGGTTGCACGAGGACCGCACGCAGATCGCGGCATGCCTCGATCTGGCGCCCGACAAGGTGCGCCTGACACTCGGGGGAGTGGGAGGCGCGTTCGGCGCGCGCGAAGACATCAGCCTGCAGGTGCACACGTGCTTGCTGGCACTGCGAACGGGACGGCCGGTACGTCTTGCATACAGCCGTGAGGAGAGCTTCCTCGGCCACGTCCACCGCCATCCGGCCAGGATCTGGATGCGTCACCACGCAACAGAACAGGGTGTGATCCAACGCATCGAGGCGCGGATGGTCTTCGACGGCGGTGCCTACGCATCGACGTCCTCAGCGGTCTTGATCAACGCCGTCACGCACGCTCAAGGACCGTACAAATGCGTCAACGCGATCGTCGATGGCTATGCGGTTCGCACCAACAATCTGCCTTGCGGGGCGATGCGTGGCTTCGGCGTCGTGCAGGCATGTTTCGCACACGAAGGGCAGATGGACAAGTTGGCGGCGACGTGCGGGCTGGATCCCGTCGAGATACGGCTGCTCAACGCGATGGAGACCGGCGACGCGCTGATCACCGGCCAGGTGATCGAGAACGTCGCCCCCGTTGCCGAGTGCATTCGTCGAACGGCAGCGCTCCCGCTGCCGACCGAACCAGTGGGCGGTCGCGACGGCAACCCGTTGCACCTGCCTGGCGGTGCCGGCCTGACCGCCGACGTGTCCCACATCCGTCGTGGCATCGGCTGGGGGGTGGCGATCAAGAACTTGATGTATTCCGAAGGGTTCGATGACTTCTCCACGGCCAGGTGCCGTCTCGCCGACGGGGTTGCCTCCCTGAAGTTCGCAACCTCGGAGGTCGGTCAAGGTTTCGTCGTGCTCGCGCCGCAGATCGCCCGGTCAGTGCTGGGGGTCGACGACGTCCTGCTCGAACCGATCGACACCACGATCGGTTCAGCGGGATCCACGTCGGCGTCGCGCCAGACGTGGATGAGCGGCGGTGCGATCGACGGTGCGTGCCGTCTCGTTCGCGAGCGGATGTTCGAGCACGTCGGTGCACGTAACGACATCGATCCGGTGCGGCTGGCGATCGACGGGCGCGACATCGTCGACACAATGGGCTCCTTTCGGGTCTCAGTGGTGGAGGCGACCGCTGGACTGGCCTTCGAGGAGACCTTCGAGCACCACCACCGGCCTACCGAGGAGCTGGACGAAAATGGGCAGGGCAACTGCCACACAGCGTTCGTCTTCGTCGCCCACCGGGCCGTTGTCGACGTAGATCCAGAGCTCGGTCTCGTCAAAGTGGTGCAGATCGCGACGGCGCAGGACGTGGGCGTCGCGTTGAACCCGATGAGCGTGATGGGTCAGATCGAAGGAGGAATCGCCCAGGGGCTGGGACTGGCTGTGATGGAGGAGATCGTGTTGACGGACGGCCTCGTGCGCAACGCGAGCTTCACGGACTACCTGCTGCCGACGATGCTCGACATGCCAACCGTCGTGGCGACCATGATCGAGATCCCCGATCCCATGGCACCTCTCGGTGCAAAAGGAGTGGGCGAGCCGCCGTGCATCTCGTCGACTCCCGCCATCGTCGCGGCTATCCGTGACGCCATCGGACGAGATCTCAGCCGCGTCCCCGTCCGCCCCGCTGACATCTGCCTGCCGTGAACGAGTGCCTGCGTCGCGCACGGGGTGGCCGGAAACACTCGGTCGGCTAGGTTGGCCGACGTGGCGAACGAACGCGAAATAATGACGTGGGAGATGTTCGGCGACGCATCTCGAGACCTTTCCCAGATGGTGGCCGACGACTATGAGCCCGACATGATCCTGTCGATTGCTCGGGGTGGTCTGTTGATCGGTGGGGCGATGGGGTACGCGCTGTCGGTCAAGAACGTGTACACGATGAACGTCGAGTTCTACACCGGTGTCGACGAGCGGTTGGAGGTGCCCAGGATCCTGCCGCCGGCGCCCGACTTCGTCGATGTCAGTGATGCCCGGATCCTGATCGCAGACGACGTCGCCGACACGGGCCACACGCTTCGCAGCGTGCAGCAGTTCTGCGAAGGCAAGGTCGCCGAGGTGCGCACGGCTGTGCTCTACGAGAAGAGCCACTCCGTGGTGCAGTGCGACTACGTGTGGAAGCGAACCGACCGTTGGATCAACTTCCCATGGAGCGACAAGGAGCCCGTCGCCAAACGGGTGTGGTCAGTCAAGGATGCGTGAGCCAACACGCCTTCGGCGTGTCGTCTCACCCGCGCCGTCGTCTCACCCACTACTCGGCAGCTAGTGCTCTGACCACAGAGGTTGGTGGGTCGCGTCCACCACTTTGGGCTCGGGGTCTGTTTTGATTGGTGGATGGCTGAACGTGTGCGTGTGCGTCGGTTGAACGACGTTGAAGGAAAGACCTTGCAGCGGATCGTGCGT
>JANMMQ010000449.1:0-3051 GCA_031373465.1 Ilumatobacteraceae bacterium
GGCAGTGTCAGAGGCGGCGGTCTTCGGGGTGCCGGACGACAAGTGGGGCGAGGCGGTTCACGCAATCGTCGTCATGCACATCGGCATGGATGTCGACCCGGAGGAGCTGCGTATGCACTATCGGGCGTTGATCGCCGGATACAAGGTTCCCAAGGTCATCGAGATCTCCGCCGAACCGCTCCCGAAGTCGGGCCCGGGAAAGATCTTGAAGAGAGTTCTACTTGACCGCCACCTGGTCCGGTAGGTACTCTTCTGGGATGCTGCCAACCAAGCCCTTTGGGCGCACCGGCCACGAGTCGACCCGTGTCATATTCGGCACAGCGGCCCTGGGATCGATGAGCCAGGATCGTGCCGACGCGACGCTGGCTTTGCTCGAGTCGTACGCCGTCAACCACATCGACACCGCTCGCAGCTACGGCGACTCCGAGCTACGGCTCGCGCCGTGGTTGGCGACCAATCGGGACAAGGTGTTCCTGGCGACCAAGACAGGTGAGCGCACCGGTCCCGGGGCGCGCAGGGAGCTGGAGGAGTCCCTGTCGAGGCTCGGCGTCGACCATGTCGACCTCATTCAGCTGCACAACCTCGTCGAGCCCGACGAATGGGAGGTCGCATTTGCGGCGGATGGCGCGGTCGAAGCGCTCGCCAAAGCGCGAGACGAGGGTCTGTGCAGGTTCGTCGGCGTCACAGGCCATGGTCTGCGCATCCCGACCATGCACTTGCGCAGCTTGCGTGCGTTCGATTTCGACTCGGTCCTGTTTCCGTACAACTTCGTGCTCCTCGAACGCCCTGACTACCGCGCCGACGTCGAGGCGCTCGTCGAGCTGTGCGCCGAACGAGAGGTCGCCACGCAGACGATCAAATCGATCGCCCGCAGCCGCTGGTCAGGCAGCCGCGAGGGCAAGTTCAGCTGGTACGAGCCGCTGACCGATCCCGAAGCGATCGGCCGGGCGGTGCGATACGTGCTCAGTGACGAGCAGTTTTTCCTCAACACAAGCAGTGACGCATCGCTGCTGCCGACGATCCTCGCAGCTGTGGCTACCGGCGACCTCGAACCGCCGAGCGCAGCCGAGCTTCGCGCCGACATCGACAACTTCGGCATCACCAGCCTCTTCGACGGTGCCGATCTGGAGCGGATCTAGCCCAGAACTAGCCCCAGATTCGGTCGGCTGCGTCGACGGTCAGCCGCAGCTTGGCCCACTGCACGTCCTCGGTGATGTCGTTGCCATGCACGGTGCTGCTGAAGCCGCATTGCGGACTGAGGCACAGCTGCACCATCGGTACGTACTTCGCGGCCTCGTCGACACGTTGGGCGAGTTCGTCGATCGATTCCATTTCCGCGACCTTCGAACTGATCAGACCGAGTACGACCGTCTTGTTGTCCGGCACGAACCGCAGCGGGGAGAAGTCGCCCGACCGCTCGTCGTCGTATTCGAGGAAGTATGCGTCGACATCGAGACCACCGAACAACACTTCGGCCACCGGCTCGTATCCGCCTTCGGCGAACCAGGTGCTGCGGAAGTTTCCGCGACAGAGGTGGATCCCCACCGTGAGATCTGCCGGACGCCCTTCGAGTGCGTGGTTGATGAGTGCCGCGTACGTGCGCGGCAGCTCGTTGGGATCGTCACCGCGCTCGACAGCTCCGGCGCGCATCTTCGGGTCGCAGAGATAGGCGAGGTTGGTGTCGTCGAGTTGTATGTACCGGCAACCGGCCTCGTAGAGCGCTGAGATCTCGTCGCGATAGCACTGAGCCAGGTCGGCGAAGAACACATCGAGATCGGGGTAGGACTCGATGTCGATGGCGGCTCGTCCGCCGCGGAAGTGGACCATGGTCGGCGACGGGATCGAGACCTTCGGCGTCTTGGTGGTGACACCGGCCAGGTACTCGAAGTCGTCGACCTGGATGTCGCGGACGTGGCGAAGGGGACCGGTCACGGCCAACCGCGGCGGTGTGAAGTGAACGGTCTCGGCTGCGTTGGAGCTGGCCGCGATCGCCCCGCTGACCTCGACGCCGGCCAACTGCTCGAGAAAGTCGAGGTGGAACCAGGCGCGCCGGAACTCCCCGTCGGTGATGCTGCGCATGCCGACCGACTCGACCTTGCGAATCGCGTCAGCAATGGCCTCGTCCTCGACGAGACGTTTCTCCGCGGCGGTGATGGTCCCGGCGGCGAACTGCTCCCGGGCGTCGAGCACGGACTTGGGGCGCAGCAGGCTGCCGACGTGGTCGGCTCGGAACGGCGGATCGATCGCGCTCATGAGGCGGACTGTAGAGGAGGCCGGGAGTATTGTGCGACGCATGGCACATGACTCGCACCCTCGCTTCAGGGTCCATCACGCGCTTCGGATCAAGGGCTTCGTCAAGGTCGAGAACATCGTCGAGCTGGCGGGGCTGCCGGAAGAAGAGGTGATGTCGCACTTGGAGCAGATGAAGGAGGAAGGGCACACCGCCTACCGCGAGGCTCGCGGCTTGTGGCAGCTGACACCCACCGGGCGGGAGGCGTACATCATCGCCTTGGAAGAAGACGTCTGCAGGCCGGGTTTCCGGGAGGGCCTGTCCGAGAAGTACCACCGCTTCCTCGACATGAACGAGATCTTCAAGGCGCTGTGCGCGGATTGGCAGTTGCGCAACGGCGAGATCAACGACCACTCCGACCAGGCCTACGACGACGACTGCATCAAGCGGCTCGGCGTCCTCGATGACGAGGCGCAGCCGATCTGTCACGCGTTTGCCGAAGTTGCCAAGCGCTTCGACGGCTACGCGGCCCGCTTGACCGGCAGTCGCACGGCCCTCGAAGCAGGCGACCAGCGCATGTTCACGGGCGTGATGTGCGGGTCCTACCACGATGTGTGGATGGAGCTGCATGAAGACCTCCTCCTGACGCAGGGCATCAATCGGGTGGAGGAGGGAAGCTTCTAGTGCTCTGACCACAGAGGTTGGTGGGTCGCGTCCACCACTTTGGGCTCGGGGTCTGTTTTGATTGGTGGATGGCTGAACGTGTGCGTGTGCGTCGGTTGAACGACGTTGAAGGAAAGACCTTGCAGCGGATCGTGCGT
>JANMMQ010000450.1:0-7101 GCA_031373465.1 Ilumatobacteraceae bacterium
CCGCACGAGTGTGTCATCGGGGTCGACATCCATACGCCTGGGATCGCCGCGGTTCTCGATCGCCTCGAGAACTGCAGCGATCCCGGGCGTATGGATGTCGACCCCGATGACACACTCGTGCGGACGCATCTCGGCAAGCTCGATCAAAGCCTCGCCCCCTCCAAAACCGATGTCGAGGATGACATCGCCTGCATCGCCACTGAACACCTCATCGAACGACAGACACGGCCCCACTACAGGGAGAGCCCACCTGGCCATGGATCGCTGGTAAGCGACGATTCGCGACGGTGACAAGCCGCGGCGACGCGGCTTGAACGAACGCTGCGGAGGATGCTGCGGGGAATGCGCGAGACCGCTGTGAATGGACACGGGACGATCATGGTAACGGCCGGAAACGTGCAAGGCTGCAGACCATGGCGTGGTTGGTCACGGAAGGAAGAGTGCTTGCCTCCTGCGAGTCAGTCAGCCAGCGGCGCTCGAAAAGTCGGGGGCTGCTCGGCCGTGACGAGATCGAAGGAGCGTTCGTCCTGTCCGGCTGCAGATGGGTGCACACGCTCGGCATGCGCTTCGCGCTCGACGTGGCCTATGTCGACGAGAACGGCATCGTCATCAAGACCGTGCACATGCGCCGACATCGCATCGGAGCCCCGGTATGGCGGGCCCGAATGGTCATCGAAGCCCAAGAAGGGGCGTTCGGTCGGTGGGGGTTGCGGGTCGGCGATGTCGTGGAGATACGCGAATGACCGGCAGACTCGTCCTCGTGGCCACTCCCATCGGCAACCTCGGCGATCTCTCACCGCGGGCGGTCGACACGTTGTCGCAATCGTCACTCATCCTGTGTGAAGACACGCGCCATTCCGGCAAGTTGCTGTCGCACGCCGGCATCAGCGGGGTGCGGCTCGCTGTGTGCAACGTGCACACGGAGAACGAACGCAGCCGTCAGGTGTTGTCGCTGCTGGACGCGGGCGAAACCGTCACCTTGATCACCGACGCCGGCACGCCTGGGATCTCCGACCCCGGATCGCGGGTGGTCCGAGCCGCGATCGACTCCGGCCACGTCGTGTCTGCAGTGCCGGGCCCCGCCGCATTCGTCATGGCACTCGTCATCAGCGGGTTCGACACCAGCCGTTTCGTGTTCGAAGGGTTTCTCGCGCGGTCCGGGCGCGAGCGCTCGGCACGGCTTGCAGCGATCGCCGCCGAGCCGCGTACGACCGTGATCTACGAAGCGCCGCATCGCATCGAACGAACCATCGCTGATCTGGCGGCCGCGTGCGGCGGCGAGCGATGCGTGGCGGTGGCGCGCGAGCTCACGAAGATCTACGAATCGGTGTGGCGAGGCTCGCTGGAAGACGCAGTCGCTGAGCTGGCTGCAACGGCGCCCCGAGGCGAGTACGTGATCGTTCTCCGAGGTGCTCCCCCGCGCGGGGAGGTCAGCGATGACGAGATCCGATCCGCGCTCCATCGCGCGCTCGAGGGTCACACCCGCAAAGACGCAGTCGCGGCCGTCGTCGGCCAACTCGAGGTACCCAAGCGGCGGGTCTACGACCTGGCGCTGAACCTTTCTATGTCACCTTCTATGTCACCCATGTCAACGGGTCGCGATGTCTGAACAGGTGCTGTCCCAGGTCAGCCAGTACATATCGACCGGACCGAGCGCGGCATTTTTCGATCTCGATCGGACCCTGATCAGTGGATCCAGCGCGTTCGTTCTGGGTGTCGCCGCTTGGCGCGCCGGTTTGGTGCCGCCTCGTCAATTCGGCAAGGACGCAGCCGGCGCAGTGGCGTTCCGGTTCAGTGGTGCCAGCGACAACACATCGAACGGCGTGCGCGACCGGATCCTCGGTGCAGTGAAGGGCGTGCGCGTCGATGATCTCGTCGCCCTCAACGCCGACATCGTCCCGAAACTCCTCGCCAAGGTTCGCCCCGAAGCACAGGCTCTCGTCGACCGTCATCGGCACGCAGGCCGGGCCACGTACATCGTGTCGGCATCGCCGGTCGAGCTCGTGGAACCGCTGGCCAAAGCGTTGGGCATGACGGCAGGGATCGGCACGATCAGCGACATCGCAGATGGTGTTTACACCGGCGACCTGGCCGGCCCGTTCTGCTACGGGCCCGGAAAGGTCGAGGCGATCGTCGATCTGGCCAGGTGGGAGAACCTGGATCTCGCCCAGTGCTACGCGTACAGCGACTCGGCGAGCGACCTGCCGATGCTTGAAGCGGTCGGGCATCCGGTCGCCGTCAATCCGGACGCCAAGCTCGAGCGCATCGCTCGGCACAACGGCTGGCCGATCGTCGTGTTCAGCAAACGGACCAAGGCCGTCGTTCGACGGACCACACAGGCCCTCGGCACAGCGGGAGTTGCAGCAGCCGGATTCGCCGCCGGCACGCGCTACGCCGGAGGTCGTTTGTTCAGGGGTCGGCGCTGACGCAGAAACTCGTAGCCGCGAGGGCCACCGTGCGACCTATCCTTCATCACGTGGAAGAAGTGAGAACACCGACTCGAACCCGTCGAATGCGCACCGGCTCCTAACCCAGCCGTCGTTCGCCATTCTTCGAAAGGATCCAGTCGTGAGCAACTACTTCCTCACCACACCCATCTACTACGTCACGGCAAAGCCGCACTTCGGCCACGCCTACACCACCGTCGTCGGCGATGCCATCGCCCGGTGGCACCGCCTGCTCGGCGACAACGTGCACTTCCTCACCGGCACCGACGAGCACGGCCAGAAGGTGCAGCAGGCTGCGGAAGCCGCCGGCCAGTCGCCACAGGACTTCACCGACTCGATTGCGCCGCTCTACCAGCAGGCGTGGCAACAGCTGAACATCTCCAACGACGACTTCATCCGTACCACCGAGGAGCGTCACAAGATCGGCGTGGCCGAGCTGTTGCGGCGCTGCTACGACGCTGGCGACATCGAATTGGACCTCTACAAAGGCAAGTACTGCACCGCCTGCGAGGAGTACTACACCGATGACGAGCTCGATCCGGGTGACCTGTGCAGGATCCACAAGCGCCCCGTCGAGTACGTCGAAGAAGAGAACTACTTCTTCCGCCTCAGTCGCTTCGAAGACCGGCTCCTGGACTGGTACGCGGCTCACCCGGGATCGATCGTGCCCGAGTTCCGCGGTAACGAAGCCCTCGGCTTGATACGCGGCGGGCTGCGCGACTTCTCGGTCAGTCGAACAAGCCTCTCGTGGGGGATCCCGCTGCCCTGGGACCCGAAGCATGTCGCTTACGTGTGGTTCGACGCGCTGGCCAACTACCTCACAGCGGTCGGATATGGATCCGATCCCGAGCGGTTCAACCAGTGGTGGCCGGCCCACCACCTGATCGGCAAGGACATCATCCGCCATCACTGCGTGTACTGGCCGGCGATGCTTATCAGCGCCGGCATCGAGCCGCCCGCCAGCTGGGCCGTCGGCGGATGGCTGCTGGTCGGCGGCGAGAAGATGAGCAAGACGACCGGCAACGTGGTCAACCCACTCGACCTCGTCGCCGACGTCGGCGTCGACGGCGTCCGCTACTACATCCTCGCCGAGACTCCCTACGGCAACGATGGCGACTTCACATACGAAGGCCTGATCGGCCGTTACAACTCCGATCTGGCCAACAACCTCGGCAACCTGCTTGCCAGAGTCGCCACTGTTGTCGGCAAGAAGTGCGACGGGATCGGTCCGGCGCCTCGAGCCGACTCACCGCTTGCAGAGGCCGCCGCTTCGGCGTACGCGGCCACTGCCGCCGCGTGGGCCGAGTACGCCCCCAGCCGCGCCCTCGACGCGACGTGGAGCCTCATTCGCGCAACCAACGCGTATCTCGAGGCCAACGAGCCGTGGAAAGCAGACCCGGGCCCGCAGGTCGATGCCGTGATGGGAGACGCGCTGGAAGCTTTGCGAATCGTCACCGTGCTCGCCTCGCCTGCAATCCCCGACACGTGTCAGACGGTGTGGGAGAGGCTCGGCCTCCCTGGCCGGGTCGAAGACCAACGCGTGCCGGCCGCGGCCGAATGGGGCGGCTACCGAGGTGGATTGACGGTGACCAAGGGCGAGTCATTGTTCCCGCGCAG
Organism: Ilumatobacteraceae bacterium; assembly: GCA_031373465.1. Taxonomy (GTDB): domain Bacteria; phylum Actinomycetota; class Acidimicrobiia; order Acidimicrobiales; family Ilumatobacteraceae; genus JAENVT01. The sequence continues at coordinate 4,065 of JANMMQ010000450.1, forward strand.
AGCGGTGTGATGTAGCCGTGGCAGGCGCCGGGTACACAGACAGCCACTGTCACTTGTACGACACGCGTGGTGTAGCGGTCGACGACGTGATCGCCGCGGCGCGCGCCGCCGGAGTCACCACGATGATCAACGTGGGTTGCGACGCGGCGACGACTGCGCATGCCATCGCTGTGGCCGGCGCAAACGAAGGGATCTTCGCCACTGCGGGCTTGCATCCACACGAGGCGAAGCACGGCGTCGACACCATCGTCGCCTACCTCGACGATCCCAACGTGATTGCCGTCGGTGAGTGCGGGCTCGACTACTTCTACGACCACTCACCGCGTGCCGAGCAGCGCGAGGCATTCGCAGCTCAGATCCAACTGGCGCACCAACACTCGTTGCCATTGGTGATCCACACCCGCGACGCGTGGTCGGAGACGTTCGACATCCTCGACGCCGAGGGCGTGCCGGAGAGGACGATCTTTCACTGCTTCACGGGCGGACCGGACGAGGCCGGTCAGTGCTTGAGTCGAGGCGCGTACTTGTCGTTCAGCGGCATCGTCACGTTCAAAACTGCGACAGACCTGCGCGAGGCGACGCGGCTGTGTCCCATCGATCGGATCCTCGCCGAGACGGATAGTCCCTACCTTGCGCCGGTGCCGCATCGCGGCCAAACGAACCAGCCGGCGTATGTCACCCACGTCGTTGAGGCGCTTTCCAACGTGCGCGGTGAGCCGCTGGAAGAGCTACGCGCCGCTACCGTGGAGAACGCATGCCTTGCGTTCCCGGGTATCCGTCCGTAGCCTTTTCCACGTCCCCGGACGGGAAAACCCAACAATGAACCCCTACGACCGTCGTCGCCTTGTACTCGCCTCCATCTTCACGGTGGTGGCTCTACCGGCGTTGTGGATCATCAACAGAGACGATGCAGGGTCCGCGGCGCCCAACGTAGGTGCCGCTGGTGTGCCCAGGGTGGGGGCCAGCAAAGCGCCATCGACGACTGCGTACCGGCCAGATCCGCCGATCTTTCTCAACGGTCCAGCGTCGGGTGCCGACCCCGCCGTCGTCGACATCATCATTCCCCCGGGGCCGACGGCCACGGAAGCAAAAGGTAAGGCAAGCTTCCGCCGCTTCGCCGACCCGAGCAAGCGGCCGTGCACCACGGCGCTGGCTCCATGGGGTAAGTCGTTGACCATCGTCAACACCGACAACGGGCAAACCACTACCTGTCTCAACAGCATCAGTCCACCGTTGCCGGCCGGTGTCGACATCGTGTTGCACACCGACGTCTTCACGTCGATCAGCGATCTCGCCGACGCGCCCATCCCGGTGCGCATCAGCTGGTAGGCGTGCACTCCCGCAGCGACATTGGGGCGCTGCTCAGCGAACACGGCCTCGCCCCGCGGCGCGACCTCGGCCAGAACTTCGTCGTCGATGCCAACATCGTGCGCAAGATCGCCCGACTTGCCGACGTCGGCCCTGACGACCACGTCATGGAGATCGGCGCGGGTCTCGGTTCGCTGACACTGGCGCTGGCCGAGACCGGTGCCAGCATCACTGCAATCGAGGTCGACCGCGGCCTCGCCGGCGCCTTGCGGGAAGTCGTGGCCGATCTCCGGAACGTCAGCGTTGTCGAAGGCGACGCCTTGCGACTCGACTGGAAGCAGACGCTCGCTGCCGCTCCGCGTTGGGTCCTCGTCGCCAACTTGCCGTACAACGTCGCCACTCCCCTGGTGTGCGACATCTTGGATTTCGTTCCAGCGGTGGAACGGATGCTGGTGATGGTGCAGCGTGAGGTCGCCGAACGGCTTTGTGCGCCCGCCGGATCCGATGCGTATGGGGCGGTCAGCGTCAAGGTGGCGTACTGGGCAACCGCGCGCATCGTTGGCACCGTGCCCGCCAGTGTGTTCCTGCCTCGACCAAAGGTCGAATCTGCGCTCGCCGACATACGCCGCCGCGACGCGCCGGCAGTCGATGTGGAACCTGATCCGCTGTTCCGGTTGGTGCGCACCGCGTTTGGACAGAGACGGAAGATGCTGCGCCGCTCGCTGGTTTCGGTGGTCACGCCCGAGGTCTTCGAAACTGCTGGCATCGATTCCCAACGCCGACCCGAAGAGCTCGACGTCGTCGAATGGGGTGCATTAACGAGTGCGTGGCTGGCTGCAACGTGAGCCCGGTCGTCCAGCACGCCCACGCCAAGCTGACCCTGAGCCTGCGCATCTGCGGCGTCCGTGACGACGGCTATCACCTGATCGACGCGGAGATGGTCGCGCTCGATTGGCACGACACCCTGACGATCGATCCTGCGGGCACCGGATTGACCGCGGGTGGCCCGTATTCGCGGCACATGCCGCTCAACGAGTCGAACCTCGTGGCCAAGGCGCTGCGACTCGCCGGTCGCTCGGCCGGTGTGCACATCCACAAGGCTCTGCCGCGCGGAGGCGGTCTCGGCGGAGGTTCGGCCGATGCTGCAGCCGTTCTGCGTTGGGCGGGTTACCACGATGTGGCCGGCGCCTCCATCCTCGGCGCCGACGTGTCGTTCTGTCTCGTCGGTGGCCGAGCACGTGTGAGTGGCGTCGGTGAGGTCGTCGAACCGCTCCCGTTCGAGCCGATCGATGTCACCTTGATCATCCCGCGCATGTCGGTCAGCACACCGGCCGTGTACAGGGCATGGGACGACCTCGGTGGCCCGCGCAGCAGCGGACACAACGACCTCGAGCCCGCGGCCATCTCTGCGTTTCCCGCCCTCCGCCGGTGGCGGGATCGGATTCACGACGCCGCCGGGGTCGAGCCGACGCTCGCGGGCAGTGGCGCGACCTGGTTCCTGCGCGGGCACCACGACCTCGGCAGGTCACTGACGGGCGCAAAAGTGGTTCGCACCGCGACGAGCCCGTAGCTCTAGTCAAACTCAAAAGAGAGCCCCGCACGCGCTACCGCCCGCATGGTGCGGACGGCCGACGACTAGGTCTCCGAAGGTATCAACAGCTCACTTGCCGCGTTGGCGCTGGTGACGGGTACGGCGAAGCATCTTCTTGTGCTTCTTCTTGCGCATTCT
>JANMMQ010000467.1:0-5284 GCA_031373465.1 Ilumatobacteraceae bacterium
TGGCGCTCATGCGCCCCAACGAACATCACTCGCGCCTCACCACCTTCTCACTAGGTCGACCTGCCTCGACGCGGAGATGGGATCAGACGCCCACACTCCCCACTGGCCACCAGTATGTACCCCTAAATGACCTAAAGTCAACCATTTCTCCCCACATCAACCCACATTGCTCCATTTCGAGCGCACGCTGCACCACGTTTGGAGCCCGAGGACCCCATACGGCTCCCGGCCCGGTTCGGCATCAGAACAGGATTTGGACGTCACCAAAACTGGAACGAGATTGTGGCCAGGCGTCAGAGACTCAGAACTGAGGCGGGCGCGGGCGACAGGCAAGTGTGCGGGAATGTCCCTTGACGAGGACGAGCTCCTCCGCTCGGATCCCGAGGTCGAGCGCTTCCTCAGGAGCGTCGCGCCCGGGAGTTGACTATCTATGTGAGACCAATCCGGGACCTTGCGTTCGGCCGTGCATCTCGTACGATGGCGCAGGAGGATGCCACGTGGCGAAGTCTGATCCGATCGCCGAGATCATCGGGGACTACCGGGCGTTCGCGGCGCTGCAGCGCGACCGTCTTGTTGCTCGCGGCATCGACATCTCACCCTACGCGCTCAGCCACCTCGCCGTCCGCGTCGCCGATTGGGACCTATACGTCCACCAGCGCACGCTTCTCGAGCGTCATGCGACGGCGAACTCCGAGAACGTCTGGAACGGGCGTCCGATCTCCGTGATCGTGCTCGCGGAGCCGCTCGAGGTCCTCGACGGGACGCCGGTGTCGCTCATCGAACTCATCCCGCCCGTTCACCAGCGCGTCTACCGGATGGGCCTCGAGCACCTCGGCGTGGTCGTCGGCGAGGACGTCGATGCGTTCTCGCGGGTGCACCGCACGGCGCTGACCGGGCAGCAGTTCCAGAGTCCCGACGTCGAGCCGTACTACGTCCTGTTCGAGGACTTCACGCACGTGAAGTTCTACCGGCGGTCGCTGTACGACGGGTGCATCCTCCAGGGGGCCACGTTCGACGGCTTCGTCCACCTCGACGACTGGGTGCCTCAGCGGCTGGTCACCGCCACCGGCCCGAACCCGCTCCCGCGGTGAGCGAAGCTGCGCCGCCCGTCGCGGAGCTCCTGAACTCGCCAGACGCGTTGCGCTGGTGACCGGGGCGTCGGGTGGCGTCGGCGCCCGGGATCGCCAGTCGCCTCTGGGAGGCCGGCGCCGCGGTCGTCGTCCAATACCGATGCGACGCGGATGGTGCTGCGGCCGTGGTCGATGTCCTCGAGAGCAGCCTCACTGGGCTGCAACCACATTCTGTCGTCGTGGCCACCGCGACCAGTGCGCACGACGTCGCCGCCAACTCGGACCCGGTCCCGGAAGCCGGTCTTCGGCGGCCAGAGCTCCTTGTGCCTGGATTTCTGACGCCGGGCCGGCGTGGCGTTCTGGAATCTTGACGTTCACTCTCGAGGACGATCTGAGTTCGCTGTCGCCCTCGGTCCGACAACGGCGACGGCGCACACTAGGGCCCCATACGGCTCCCGGCCCCAAACGCTGGTCGTTTTGGCCCCAGATGTCGGCTGACACTCGCGTGCCGAGTGCGGCGACGCACGCGTCGACGCCTGCGGACGAACAGCGTGGATGCGATCAGCACGACGGCGACACCGAACGGCGTCACGAGCGACCAGCCGTTTCGGCTGGAGCCGCTCGTCTTCACCGGGGCGCCTGCCCCAACCTCGGGAAACACGATGGACGCGCGGGCGGTGCGCTCGACGAGACCGCTGTGCAGAGTGATCACGACCTGCCACGGCCCGCTGGGCAATGCCTGGTCGAACGCGACCGTTATGGGTTCGGTGGTCCCGATGGCCAGGGTCACGCCAAGGTCGACGGGGAACGGCCCCGCATTGAGCCCCCCGGGACCAGCGGTCAGTTGCACGCTGCCGCCGAGGTCGAGCGCTCGTCCACCCGTATTGTGCACGTCGGCGACGATGGATGGCACGCCCGCTGGCGATCGCCGGGCCGTGAGCGAGTCGATCGTGAACTCGGCGGGCGGCGGGCCGCCGGAGCCGACTGAGACGTACAAGCGGATGCCGACGCGGCTGACCTGGGTCAAGCCACCTCCGGCACTCGGTGCCGAGCGAACCTCGGCCCACACCACGCCATACTGCTCACCGGGCGCGGCGTCGGCTGGGACTGCAATAGTCACCGTGGCTATTGACCGCCCGCCCGCCGCGACGTTGGCGACGTCGGGGGTGACGGCCGTCCATGTCGAGAGGTCATTGGCGGTATCGCGTGCGGCACCGACGAACAGACCGTTCACGATGGCGGCCGCCGATGAGTAGAGCGCGATGCGTGCCGTCGAGACTGTTGCGTTCGACACTTCGACCCTGCGCGTGATGACAGCACCCGGAGCGAGATGATCCACGATGTACAGCTGCGCCCGCGGATCGTCGCCGGCGGACGCGGGGGCGTCGAGCAGTCGCATACCGATGCTTCCGGCGGGCGGCGGCGCAGAAGCAGAGGCGTTCGCAGCAACGGGCGCGCTGACCGCGAGAGCGGCTATCAGTGCTGCGGCGAGCCGCGCGAGGAACCCGGGACACCGGTCTGCGACTTCGCGTTCACCACGCGTCGTCCTCGGTTTTCTAGACAACTGAGTGGGTGATGATCGCCGAATAGACCCCGGCCGCCATCCCGCCGGGAACCGCGACGTTGATCGTCGGGTTCCATGTCGCCGAGTTGTCGCCCGTGATGCCGGTGGCTGTCACTGCGGGCGCCACACCGGTGAGGTTGAGGGGATCGTTGGCCGTATACGTGGCTGTGCCGACTTTGGTGATCGTGCCCGCCGTGTAGCTCACATAGCTTGCGGCGATCGCAGGACCGGCCGGCGGGGTGAAGGCGCTCGAGATGACGCTGACGACCCAACCGGAACCGGCCGCGGGACTGCGCCCGTCGCTGACCTGAACAACTCCGAGAGATCCGCTGATGACCCCACCGCTGACGGTGTTTGCTCTGGTCCCGAGATTCACCGGGTCGAGGAGGGTGTTCGTCGGCGCTGTGATCGCCAACGCTCCGCCCGTGATGGTCACAGTGGCATTGGTCAGGCTGGCCGAAGCTGAACCGGCGGAGCCGAGCGCGGACGCAGCGATCGCCGCAGCGACCAGTACGTGAGAGATTTTCATACCGTCCGTCCTTCATTTCGAGTGCCGCACGAGCGAGGAGATCGCCTCGCCTCTTTCGTGTATCGACATACGAGTCCACTGGCGGCAGGGACCTTTGACCATGCGGTAGGGACGTTTGACCATTTGCAAAAATCACGGCTTGATCAATTCTCGTCAACGGGGGGCCGCGGTCTGAGCTAGGTGTTGGCGCGGGTGGCGAACTCGCCGCTCCGCAGCACGTCAGTCAGCTTGGCGCGGATGACGTCGGTAGACGCAGAACATGTCTTCACGAGCGGTGCCAGCTCTTGCGCCGACGGCGATTGGGCGACCAACGACGCGACGACATCGGGGCGCCAGCGCAGGTGGACCATCGTCTGGAACCGGGCAGCCGACCTCGTCCGGCGCTGAGAGACGCCCACGAGCTTCGAGTCGTTCACCAAAACTTCCCCAGGTCCAGACCCGGCAAAGCAGACGTCTGTCGACCACGTCGTCCGTCGAAGGCGACCGTGGTACACGTTGGCGGACGGTTCATGGTCGGCGAGGGCCGTGCGCCACAACTCCCCGACCCACCACATCGCCTTGCCCACGTCGTCACTCCAGAGTTCGTCGTTCGAGGGGATCTCGAGATCGAGCCAGACGAACTCGTCCGGCCACAGCAACACACCGCCGCCACCCGAGCGTCTGCGGACCACATCGATTCCTTGGCGGACGGCGGCGTCGAAGTTGACCGACCCTTCGCGCTGTGACGAACCAAGGACCAGCGTCGGCGCATGAGCGCGGAAGAAGGTGGCCACCCGCTCGGCGTCAGGAAGGGGTCTGGCGTGGAACTCGCCGACGTCGCCGGCGACCTCTTGGATGCGCCAGGCCGTTGTCAACTTGCGAGCGCGAGATACCGCTTCCAGGCCTCTGGCACCCGGTTGACCGACACCGTGATCCATGCCAGCTCCTTCGGCGCCCGCGGTGGCCGGGCCAGCCGCATGCCGGCCTCGTCGGGGGTGCGGTCACGCTTGCGAAGGTTGCAGGGACGGCAGGCAGCTGCGACGTTCTCCCATATGTGCTGACCGCCTCGCGACCTCGGCATGATGTGGTCGATCGAGTCGGCCATGTCGCCGCAGTACTGGCACGAGTGCTCGTCGCGCACGAACACGGCACGACGGGACATCGCCGTGCGACGGTGGTAGGGAACCTTGACGACGTAACGCAGACGAATCACCACCGGGTTCGGAATGCTGAGCGTCTCGGCGTGAAGGTGGGTGCCGTCGTCTTCGATGATGTCGGCCTTGTCGGCCAGCACCAGACAAGCGGCACGGCGTGACGGCACAACAGAGAGCGGCTCGTATGTTGCGTTCAGCACCAGCGCGCTCCTCATGACCAGACCCTACCGATGCCTGCAGTCGGCCGCGAGCGATTTCCCGCTCGCGGCAACGGGTATCAAGAAGCCAGCGATCGGTGAAGTCTGCACCATGAGAGGTAGTTCAGCACATCGGCGGCTTCGATGCGATGGTCGGCGGAACCGTATTGCGTCTGCAGACGAAATCGCATGTACTCGGTCGATGGAACGGGAAGGAACGGACGCCGCGACCACCATCGCCGCGGCAACGACACCCGGTACTGGTGCCAGGCCGTGAGCCACAATCGTGGATGCCTGGCAATCGCGGCCGAGCATCGAAGCAGCGCTCTCGGGCTCAACGCGATTCCGGAGCCTTCGGCTCCTTCGGCAGACTGTGTTGGCCACCCACCCGCCCTGCCTCCGGAGCCTTCGGCTCCTTCGGCAGACCCAGGACCATCTCGCCGATGATGTTGCGTTGGATCTGCGACGAGCCGGCGTAGATGGTGCCGGCGCGGGCATTGAGGAACGTACCGACCCAACTCCACGAGCTGTTGGGTGCACCGGCATCGTCGGTCTGGAACGCGGTCGAGGGCCGCCGACCCGTAGGTGTCATCGCGTACGCACCAAAGATGTCGAGCGACAGCTCGGTGACGATCTTGTGGTACTCGCTCCAGTACAGCTTCGAGATCGCCGCGTCGGGGCCCGGCTGATGCCCCTGCAGGAACTTGGTCAGGGTGCGCATGCCGTTGTAACGCATGATCTGCACCTTGCTGTAGCACCACGCCAGTCGCTGGCGGATGTTCGGATTGTCG
>JANMMQ010000472.1:0-1890 GCA_031373465.1 Ilumatobacteraceae bacterium
GGTCTTCTCGGCGGCGATGAAGACCGCTGGTCTGGTCAACTGCTCGATGCCCGGTGAGGCGCTGCTGTTCCGGATGTTCAACACGATCGGCGAGACGTTGCCGTCGATGGCGTTGGCCCGCCAGGCGGTGGCGATGGCCAAAGGAAAGTCCCGGGCCGCAGTGCAGTCCGCCGCAGAGACTGCTGCCGAACGATTGCTGGAGATGGTGCAGCCGCTCGCAGCAGCGCTGTTCGAGCAGCACCGCGCGGCTGGTCGGCCGGTCGTCATGGCCACGACGACCCCCTACGACCTCGTCAAGCCCCTCGCCGATCTTCTAGGGCTCGATGACGTCATCGCCACCAGGTATCGGGTCAACGACGACGGCACGTATCACGGATCCCTGGATGGGCCCTTCGTGTGGAGCGCCGGGAAGCTCGCCGCTGTCCGCGAGTGGTCCGAAGCGAACGACATCGATCTCACCGAGAGCTTCGCGTACAGCGACAGCGTGTACGACACCCCACTGCTCGCGGCCGTCGGCTTCCCATTCGTCGTCAATCCGGATCCGCGCATGGCGATGATGGCAGCAGCGCGGCGATGGCCGACGATCGACCTGTCGTCAGGAGGAGGACACGGGATGACCAAGATCCCCGTTGTCAATTTGGAGATTCAACGGTTGGCGCTCAGCTTCACCCATCCGCTCCTGTTCCCCTACGCCAGGTTCGACATCAGCGGGATCGAGAACATCCCTGCAAAAGGCCCGGCGATCATCGTCGGCAACCACCGCAGTTACTTCGATCCCATGGCCATGGCGATGGCGTTCGCGCGCACGGATCGAACTGTGCGCTTCCTCGGTAAGAAAGAGGTCTTCGAGGCGCCGATCATCGGACGGATCGCCGCAGCGATGGGCGGCATCCGCGTTGACCGCGGAACCGGGAGCGAGGAGCCGTTGAAGGCGGCCGTCGAAGCACTGGAATTCGGCGACATGGTGGCGATCATGCCGCAAGGGACCATTCCGCGCGGCTTGGCGTTCTTCGACCCGGTTCTCAAGGGTCGATGGGGTGCCGCACGCTTGGCCGCGATGACCGGTGCCCCCGTGATTCCGATCGGTCTGTGGGGAACCGAAAGGGTCTGGCCGAGATCCGCGCGCTTGCCGAACGTGCTCAACATCGTCGACCCCCCGTTGGTGACGGTGAAGGTCGGCGGACCTGTGAATCTGAAGCACCAGAGCCCTGACGCGGACACGAAGCGGATCATGAAGGCAGTGATGGATCTGTTGCCACCGGAAAGTCGTGTCAAGCGCAAGCCGACCGAGGCCGAGCTGGCTGCAGCGTTGCCGCGCGGCTACAAGGGCGAGGTCGCCGAAGAGTCACGCCGCCGACCCGGACTTGATTGACCGCGTCCGTAAATCAGTCGATGACGATTGAAACAGGGACCTAGACGGGTAACAGTACGAGCAATGATTGCGAACATTGGAAAGCCCCCCAAGCGGTCTACCTACTGGTCGGTAGGGAGATATACTCTGCGCAATGAATGACACAGCACTGCTCAACGAGCTCACTGAGGTCGCCGAGAAGTTGACTGCTCGGCACTACGAAACATGCAAGCCGTGGTACCCGCACGAGTTCGTTCCGTGGAGCATGGGGCGCGACTTCGAGCCCGGCGCTGCATGGGATCCAGAAGCGGCCCCTGTTTCCGACTCCCTGCGGAGTGCACTGTTCGTCAACCTCCTCACCGAGGACAACCTGCCGTACTACTTCCAGACCATCGACCGCATGTTCGGGCGCAAGGGCATCTGGCGCGAGTGGTCGCATCGGTGGACAGCTGAGGAAGCACGTCACTCGATCGCCCTGCGCGACTTCATGACGGTCACACGAATGCTCGACCCGCGCACGCTCGAAGACGGTCGCATGG
>JANMMQ010000506.1:0-2154 GCA_031373465.1 Ilumatobacteraceae bacterium
GTGCTGGCGACGATCGCGAGCGCGGTCAGCACGACGCGCCCCAAGCGAGCACGAACGCTGCGCAGCGCGAGACGGATCACGGACTCAATCGCCGGTCATGTAGTGGCGATCGCCTCGATGATGTCGACCTTGGTGGCCCGGCGAGCGGGTATCACCGCGGCGATCACGCCGACGATGAACGACACGATCAAGATCACGATCGTGCTGCTGACCGGAACGGAGAACACCGTGATGCCCTGGTCGCGCAGAGCCAACACGAGGAGGAACCCACTGAGCAGGCCGAGCAGCACCCCCAGGACGGCGCCGAGCAGGCTGGTGATGACGCTCTCCCAGCTGACCGTGAACCACACCTGCGTGCGCGTCATACCGACCGCACGCAGCAGGGCGATCTCGCGCCGCCGCTCGTACACCGACAACAGAAGGGTGATGACGATGCCAACAGCGGCAATCACGATCGACAGCGCCAGCAACCCGTAGATCAGCGCCAGCAACTGGTTGATCCCCGAAGCCTGGTCGTCGATGTACTGAGAGCGGGTCTGCAACTCCCCCGATCCGTACTGCTCGACCAACGGCTTGATCGCGGCAACGGCCTCGGCGTCGCTGACACCTGAGGCTGTGTTGATGAACACGGAGAAGTCGAAGTAGCTGCCGGATGTGTTGGCGTAGAGATCGCGGCTGACCACGTATGGTCCGGCCAGTTCATCGGATGAGTACGTTCCGACGATCTTCAGCGGCAACTCACCGAGGCCGGTGAGGTTGATCGTCAGGACATCGCCGATCTTGAGATGGTCGCTCTTGGCCTTCTTGTCGGAAACCATCATCGACGTCGTCGACAGGTCGGCATACGAGCCGCTGGTGAGGTGCAGGTCGAACACCTTGCCGACCGTGACTGGATCGACGAGGGTGATCTGGGCTCTTTTGCCGCCTACCTCGGAGGCCTTGACACCGATGCCGGCGGCCGCGTCGACTTCGGGCAGGCTGTTGAGCTGCTTGGACAGATCCGGGCTCAGGCCGCCGAAGCCAGTGAAGTCGTCGGTCTTCACGACGAGGTCACCGACGAACTGCTTGCTGAAGATCTCGCGGACCTGGGCCTTCAAGGTGGTGGCCATCAACGCAACGGCAGTGACGAGTGCAACGCCGATCAGCACCGGAGCAGCAGCGCGCGACGTGCGCTTCGGGTTGCGCGACGCGTTGCCCTGCGCCATCTTGCCCGTCACTTTGAAACCGCGCGCAACGGGCGTGCCGATCACCCTGGCGGCAACGAGGGCGAGAACGGGCCCCAGGATGAGAACGCCGACCCAAACAAGCAGCACGCCCAGACCGAGGAACAGGAAGCTGGAGCCGGCGAGGGTCGCGCCGATGGCGAGCCCGCCGACTGCGGCAATGACGACACCGATGAGAATCCGTTTGCGGCTGCTGCCGACGTGTTCGACCGCGGACTCGCGCATCGCCGCCAATGGGGAGACGCGGCCCCCGCGAAGGGCGGGGAGAATGGCCGACAGCACTGTGACCAAGGTGCCGAGGACCATTACGAGGATGACGGTGCGCGGCAGAAGTTGCAACGTGGTCGATGGGAACTCGATGCCGAGCACACCGAGAAAACTCTTCAACGCCGCAGACACGCCGATCCCGGCGATCAAGCCGAGCAATGAACCGACGATGCCGACGACGACGGACTCCAGCAGCATCGCCCGCGAGATCTGACTGCGATTGGCGCCGACCGCTCGAAGCAATGCGTTTTCGCGTTGTCGCTGTGCCGCTGTGATCGAGAAGACGTTGTAGATGACGAAGCAGGCAACACCCATCGCGATGAAAGAGAACACGGTCAGGAAGATTGTGAAGAAGCTGAGCCCCTTCTCGATGGAGTCCTGATTTTCCTTCGTGATCTCCGCACCGGTCAGAGTTTCGGTCTTGGAGTCCGCGGGAAGTGCCGCCTGGATCCTGTCCGCCAGGGCGGCGTCCGAGAGGCTGCCATCGCTCTTGACGACGACCGCGTCGATGAATCCTGGCTTGCCGACGAAGGACTGCGCAGTCGCCAGATCAAAGAGCGCGAACGTGGCGCCGCCCGGCGATGAGACGTCTCCGTAACGAGCTATGCCGACCAACGTGAACTGGCGCGAGCCGCCTTGGGCGACCACCTTGACCGTGTCGCCG
>JANMMQ010000524.1:0-15923 GCA_031373465.1 Ilumatobacteraceae bacterium
GGATATCGCCGTTGCCCGGTTCCTGTAGCCGACTGCTGTGCAGTGGATCTGGTCGGAGCTGGTCCATCGCGGGTTCTGATCCGCCAACGCCGCCCAGTTCAGGATGAACATCTCGTCAGGTCGCTCGGCGGCGGCCGCCGCGAGCGCCGCGTTCCAATTCGCCTGCCTCATTGGTTTTCCGGGCAGGTAGATGTTGACCCACATGACGTAGTGGCCACCACCGATTCGATCCATCATCTGCCCGATCAATTCCGGATACTGCTCCTTGCGATGGATGCCGGCGTCGTTCGTGCCCAGCTGGACTACCCACAGCTGCGAATCGCCGGCGGTCTCACGGATGCCATCGACCGCGGTCAGCCCCGTGTGCGGGTCCTTCTTGAGCTTTGTGCGCACGCCGCGACTTTGGAAAGCGTCGATCGTCGTGCGCTCGAACCCCACGTCCGCAAAGGCGTTGGCCTGATACGCGACAGTGCCCGTCGTCAGCGAGTCGCCGACAACGGAAACCCTGGTGGCCGCCGGTGACCTCGTCCAGGCGCTGGCCACGCCTGCATCGAGGAGCCCGTGCGCCGCCCACGAACCGAAGGCAGCCATCAGCCCAGCTCTGAGTACCTGGCGACGAGACGACAGTGGGGGAAGCAAAGGAGATGGCATGGGTGCGGAGGCCACGGGTCCGGTCTGTCGACCCGCAGGATCCAATCAGAATTTTCGAGTTAGGGGTTCGTTGATCCTAGAGGACGGAACTACCCGAGCGGCTTCGCCTTTAACCCGACTTTGTCGCTGCGAACTCGTGGAACCTGTCGGCAGCGACAAAGTTCGACACGAGCACGCAGTGGGCGAGGGGGGACTTGAACCCCCACAACCTTTCGATTACTAGCACCTGAAGCTAGCGCGTCTGCCATTTCGCCACTCGCCCGAGTAGAGGTCATCACGCTAGCAATCGGCACCCTCGCCCCCAACACGATTCCATCGCTGAACATCGGGTTGGCAGGTCAGCGAACGCGAACACGCGGTGAACACCACTACCCTTTCGCCAAGTTATGGGATTGCAAGGGTTCGAGCGGTCGTTAGAGCGTATGGTCGAGGGCGTGTTCTCACGTGGTTCTCATTCCAGCATTCGCCCGGTCGAGCTCGGCCGGCGTCTCTTGCGCGAGATGGACGACAATCGCAGCGTCGACGTCAAAGGCCGGCGCATCGTTCCCAACGACTTCACCTTTCACCTCAGCGGCAAGGATCACGCCGGCTTTGCCGACATCGATGAGGCCTTGAACAACGAGCTGTGCGAGACCGCCCGCGAGTACGCCCGAGCGGAAGGCTTCCATTTCATGGGGCCGGTTCGGGTCGCGATGACGGTCGACGGCGAGCTCAAGCCGGGCCGTTTCACAGTGACGTCGCGCCTGCGTGAGGCCGGAAGCGGTGGCGCAGCCACGCTGGTGCTGCCATCCGGGGAACGGGTAACGCTGAGCGAACGAGTCGTCACAATCGGGCGCCTGCCCGACTGCACGATTGCCCTGCCAGATGCCAACGTCAGCCGCAGGCACACCGAGGTTCATCACCGGGGCAATGCCTTTGTGATCGTCGACCTCGGGTCGACCAACGGCACGAAGATCAACGGCACACGAATCGATGGCGATCGGACGTTGGCCGACGGCGACATCGTGAGCGTCGGGAGCACGCATCTGCGCTTTGAGGCAACGTGATCGCAGCTGCCACCGAGCAGCTGCTCGGCATTCTGAAGTACGTACTGCTGGCATTGCTCTACGTGTTCTTCGCGAGGGTTCTGTGGGCGGTTTGGAGTGAGGTCCGTGGTCCCCGGCAGGGGGTTGCACCTCAGTTGCACTCCGGCATCGGCCCGGCCGATCCGACGGCTGCTGCCCCATCGCCTCTCACTCCGGAGGTCAAGCGGGCCACTCGGGCACCGAAGGGTCGACGCGGCAACATCGGCCGATTCGTCGTCCTCGAGCCAAAGGCCTCCAGAGGCTCGGCATACGCGCTCGGTCAGGAGATCACCATCGGCCGAGCCGGCACGTGCACGATCGGGATGCCCGACGACTCGTTCGTCTCGCAACTGCATGCTCGAGTCTTTCGCGACTCCGGATCCGTGATGATCGAGGACCTCGGTTCCACCAACGGCACATATCTCAACGGCAAACGTCTGGCAACCGCGGAACGCCTCAGCAAAGGCGACCGCGTGCAGATCGGCGGCACCGTGTTCGAGGCCGAGTAGTGAGCGATCACGTCCCCTTCACCGACCAACCCGCCGTGCGTTGGGGCGCTGCCACCGACGTCGGCTTGGTGCGCGCGGGCAACGAGGACGCGTTCGTAGCAGAGCCGATGGTCTTCGGCGTCGCCGACGGTATGGGTGGGCATCAGGCAGGCGAGGTCGCCAGCGACATCGCGGCACGCATCATCCGCGACAGGCTCGGAACCGGGGCCAGCAACGTAGGCGTCGTCATCGCGTCGGTCGTCGAAGCCAACGCATCGATCTATCAGGCGGCCCACGCCAGCGCCGACCATCAGGGAATGGGCACGACGCTCACTGCGCTGGTCGTGATGCGCGCCGACGAATCGAACGTCGCCCGTTTCGCGCTGATCAACGTCGGCGATTCGCGCACCTATCTCCTGCGCCATGGCGAGTTGCACAGGGCAACCGTCGATCACAGCTACGTGCAGGAGCTCGTCAACACCGGGCACATCTCCGAGGACGAGGCTCGCACACATCCACGGCGGAACATCGTTACCCGCGCTCTTGGCATCGAGCCGACCGTGCGGGTCGATACATGGTTGGTGCCGATGGTTCACGGTGACCGCTTCATCCTGTGCAGCGACGGCCTGGTCGACGAAGTGCACGACGACGAGATCGCCGCGATCGCCCTCGCGACCAGCGATGCGCAACAAGCCGCCGAGCAACTCGTCGCTAAAGCCAATGCCAACGGTGGTCGCGACAACGTGACTGTCGTGGTGGTCGACGTGCTGCAAGGTGTCGAGCCGACGGCTGCCGACACCGAGCTCGAATCGGAGCCCGGATGGCCGGGGTCCGATTCCGCGAGCACCATGATCGACGCCGACGCGAACAGTGTGCTCAGCGCAGCCGGCCTCCTCGCCGATCCCAGCTCGGCAACGGCACCGATGGTCATCGGCGCCGAAGCGGGAGAAGCCTCGACTGCGCACCGTTGGAACAAACGCCGCTTCTTGAAGCTGCTGGGGGCCGCGGCGGTCCTGACGGTGGCGGTGGCGCTGTTGGCCGCCAAGTTCTACAACAGCGACGCCAAGCCCACTCCAGCCACATCAACGACCGTTGCCGTTACCGAACCAGCCTCGACATCGTCGACCTCGACGAGCACCACGACAAGTTCGACGAGTACAACGGTTGCGTCCAGCTCGACGTCGACGATCGTCGGCTCGACCACATCGGGGCCATGAGCTCGTCACCGATAGCCGCCGCCCGGCGGCGCACGGAACTCGGCCTGATCGTGATGGCCGCGACCATCACCGGCGCCGCGTACACCTTGGCGTCGCTCGGTAAGAACGCCGTCATCCCCCCGATCCTCGTCCCGTTCCTGATCATTGTTCTCGGCTTGTTGGTCGTCGCCCACGTCGCCAACCGCGTGCTCGCCAAGGGAGCCGACGGCACCATCCTTCCGCTGGCGGCGATGCTGCACGGGATCGGGTACGTGATCATCGCCAGGCTCAGTGAACGATCCGCCGGCTTGCAGACGACGTGGACCTTCGTGGCGATCCTCGCCTATGTCGCGACGCTCGTCATCATCCAGCGCGCCGGTGACCTCGCCCGCTACCAGTGGAGCTTTCTCGCGGTCGGCGCGGCCCTGCTGCTCCTCCCGCTCGTGCCCGGAATCGGCAACAGCAAAGGTGGCGCGAGGATCTGGGTCAGCCTCGGACCTATCAATTTTCAACCCGGAGAGTTCGCCAAGATCGCGCTGGCCCTGTTCTTTGCCGGCTACCTCGCCGATCATCGCGAACTGATCGCCTCCGGCGCGTGGCGTGTCGGGCCGTTCCACCTGCCCGAGCCGCGCCAGCTCCTGCCGATCGCACTCGCCTGGGGATTCGCCGTGGTCGTGATGGTCGCCGAACAGGATCTCGGTTCCTCGCTGCTGTTCTTCACGCTGTTCGTGGTGATGATGTGGGTGTCGACGGAGCGGGCCAGCTACCTGGTGATCGGGCTGGTGCTGTTCTCCGGAGCAGCCTTCGCGGCGTGGAAGCTGTTCGACCACGTCAAGACCCGCGTCGCCATCTGGCGCAACCCGTGGCCGCAGTACTCCGGCAAGGGCTATCAGGTCGTGCAGGCGATGTTCGCGTTCGCCAACGGCGGAACCGGAGGCACCGGTCTTGGTCTCGGCAGCCCCAACAAGATCCCAGTCGCCAAGACCGACTTCATCTTCGCGGCCATCGGTGAGGAGCTCGGTCTGCTCGGCACCACGGCGATCCTCATCGGGTTCCTGTTGATGATCGGCGGCGGACTGCGTATCGCCATCCGCGCCGACCGTCCGTTCGACAAGTTGCTGGCGACAGGCCTCACGACCATTGTCGGGATGCAGGCTTTCATCATCATCGGCGGCGTCACTCGCGTCGTGCCGCTCACCGGAATCGCGCTGCCCTTCGTCAGCTACGGCGGCTCGAGCTTGTTGGCGAACTACGTGCTGCTGGCCTTGCTGATTCGTGTCAGTGATTCCACGGCTCGACGATTGGGCGAGACACCGAACGAACTGACAACCCAGGAACGACTGAAGGCATACCGCCAGCGACGCGCCGCAGCGAAGGTGCTGCCATGAACAAGCAGATCCGTCGCCTCGCCGTTGCTCTGCTGGCCTGCTACCTCGTGCTGTTCGTGCAGTTGAACGTGCTGGCCGTTGGTCGTCAGCAGGAGCTCAACGCCGATCCGCGCAACAACCGTCAGACCGAGCGAGACTTCAACCGACCGCGCGGCGCGATCGTCGCGGCCGACGGCACAGTCCTGGCCCGCAGCGTGCCGACGACTCGCGGTGATCAGTTCAAGTACCAGCGTGAATATCCGACCGGGGACCTGTTCGGCAACGTGACCGGCTACTACACGTTCAGCTTTGGCTCGACCCAACTCGAGCTCACGCAAAACGATGTGCTGATGGGCGACACCGACGAGCAGAAGCTGCGCGCGATCGGCGGGTTGTTCAGCGGCACCGACACCACCGGCAGTGTTGTGTTGTCGATGCGTCCCGACGTCCAACAGGTGGCTGCCGACGCGCTCGGCAGCCGCGAGGGTTCCGTTGTCGTGATGAACCCTCACACGGGTGCCGTGATCGCGATGATCAGCAACCCGCGGTACAACCCTGCTGATGTCGCCGTGCACAACTCCAAGCGGGCCGAAGAGGTGCTCATGTTCCTCAACGCCCTGCCCGGCAAACCACTGCTCGCCAACGCCTACCAAGAGCGGTACATGCCGGGCTCGAGCTTCAAGGTCATCACGACATCGATCGCCTTCGAGAACGGCGTGACGGCACTCGATCGTCAGTTCCCACCTTCGAAGGAGTACGTGCCGCCGCAGACCACCGATCCGATCCAGAACTTCGGCGGCACCGTGTGCGGAGGTTCGATGGTCGAGGTCTTCTACCGGAGCTGCAACATCCCATTCGCCCAATTGGCGATCGAGCTCGGCCCGGAGAAGATGGTCGAGGGCACGAAGAAATGGGGTATCGGCGAGAAGGTGCCCATCGATCTGCCGGCGCCCGCGGCGAGCAGCTTCGGGGAGGTGGCCGACTTCACCGACCAACTCCCACTGTTGGCGATCGGCGGCTTCGGCCAGGGCAGCACGACGATGGTCCCGTTGCACATGGCGCTGGTGGCCAGCGCAATCGCCAACGGCGGTGTGATGATGAAGCCGCACGTGGTCGACGCGACGCTCGCTCATGACGGAGGAGTCCTGTCGCGTACCACTCCGTCGGTTTGGAAGACGCCCATCGCGGCGACGACAGCCGAGACCCTGACCACGCTGATGATCGGCGTCGTCAATCAAGGCACTGGCAAGCCGATGCAACTGGACGGTGGTATCCAGGCCGCGGCGAAGACCGGAACGGCGCAGTTGAACACGACAGGTCCCGAACGATCGAACGCATGGATCATCGGATTCGCACCCGCTACTGATCCGCAATACGCAATCGCAGTCGTGCTGAAGGGTGGCCCGAACGACGAGATCAGCGCAGGAACAGGCGGCAAATTGGCCGGCCCGATCGCCAAGACGGTGCTCGACTATCTCTTCGCTCACCCCAGCGCGACAGGCGGGTGACGGGCGGGGTGACGTCAGATAAACGGCAATGCGTAGGTAACCTCGTGGCGCGTTCGACGCGCAAGAAAGCAGCGTAGGCAGCACGTGACAGACAACGGCGAGCGGACGGTTCTCAACGACCGCTACGAAATCCAACAGCGCATCGGGCGAGGTGGCATGGCCGACGTCTTCCTCGCGCGCGACCTGTTGCTCGATCGCCTAGTGGCAATCAAGGTGCTGTTCCCCGAGTTCGCCACCGACCCGAACTTCGTCGAGCGGTTCCGTCGTGAGGCACAATCCGCCGCAAACCTAACGCATCCCAACATCGTCGCGGTCTACGACTGGGGCAAGTACGCCAACACCTACGTCATGGCGATGGAGTACGTGCAGGGGCGCACGCTGGCCGACATCCTGCGCGCCAACGGCCATGTCAATTCAGTCCAGGCTGCAGAGATCGCCAACGAGGTGGCCGCCGCGCTTGGCAATGCCCACGCAAGCGGCGTGGTTCACCGCGACATCAAGCCGGCGAACATCCTGATCGGCTCGAACGGCCAAGTGAAGGTCGCCGACTTCGGCATTGCCCGAGCGATGAACGCACCCAGCGAGAACAACCTGACGCAAGTCGGCTCGGTCATGGGCACGGCGACCTACTTCTCGCCCGAGCAGGCCCAGGGCGCGCAACCGGACCCCCGCAGCGATCTGTACTCGCTTGGCATCGTGTTGTACGAGATGGTCGCGGGCAAACCGCCGTTCGCGGGCGAGAACCCGGTCAGCATCGCCTACAAGCAGGTGCACGATCTGCCTCAACCCCTCAACCAGTTGGTCGCTGATGTGCCGCGGCCATTCGAGGCGATCGTGGCCAAGCTGCTGGCCAAGGATCCCAACATGCGCTACGCCAACGCTGACGCGTTGCGCGACGACCTGCGCCGGTATCGCAGCGGTGAGCCAGTGTTGGCTCTAGCGACGGTTGCTGGCGCGGCCGCATCTCTTCCGCGGAGCGGCGACACGGGTTCGGCGACGAACGTGACCCGGGCAATGCCGCGGACAGCCGCCAACCCAGCTCAGGGCGCAACCGCGGTCATGTCTCGCACCTCGATGATGCCGCAGCAACGGCCAGCCGTACGTCGCAAGAACAACTGGTACGGCATTGCCACGTTCATTGCCCTGCTCGCACTCGTTGCGGGCGGCATCGTGTTGTTCAACATCTTGAGGAACGAACCGAAGGCCACGTCGTTCGCACTCGACAATGTCGTCGGCCTACCGCTCGACGAAGCCACGAAGAAACTCGAGGACGCTGGGCTCGCGTTCAACAAGATCGAGCAGGTCACGCCCGATGCTGTCGAGGGTGCCGTCGTGGAAACGCGACCGATTGCGGGCACCATCGTCAGCGTCGGTCAGGCAATCGATGTCCTCTACAACCCGATCAAGACACCGGTACCGATCCCTGATGTGAAGGGACAGACAGTCGAAGAAGCGACCAGCACGTTGACAGGCGCAGGGTTCACGGTCTCACCCGACAGTGTGTTCGTCGTCGATTCGTCGATCGAGCCGGGCAAGGTGCTGAGCACGAACCCGCCGTTCGGGCAGTCGGCGAAGCAGGGCACGGTAGTCATCCTCACTGTCTCGAAGGCACCGGACCAGGTCGGCGTACCTGAAGTCACCGGGCAGGACGGTGCCGCCGCGAAAGCCCTGCTCGAGGCCGAGCCCTACACCTTCGTCGTCACGTTGACGCCTGAGCCGAGCGCCGACGTCGCGGTGAACGTGGTGATACGCACTGATCCGCCGGTGAACACCCCGGTCGCCAAGGGATCGAGCATCAACGTCGTCGTCTCGGCTGGCCCGGCCAAGGTCAGGGTGCCACCGGTCGAAGGTCTCACCGAGGCGGCAGCTCGCAATCAGTTGACCAATCGGGGCCTTGTCGCCGACGTTCAGTTCGTGACGGTCGCGATCGACTCACCCGACGACGGACACGTCATTTCACAGAGCATCCCGTCAACCGACTCGGTGTTGCCAGGCACCACCATCAAGCTGAAGGTCGGCAAAGCGGCTCCGGTTCCAACCACCACCCTGGCGCCGACGACCACGACCATCCCTCCAACAACGACTACCCCACCAAGTGCCGATCTGTCGGTGACGATCACGGACGGCGCTTCGACAAAGTCATCGGGCTCAGCCGTGACGTACACGATCGTGGCCAGCAACGCCGGGCCGTCGTCTGTTTCGGCGGCATTCGTCTCCGACATCATGCCCAGCGGGCTCAGTGGAGTGAGCTGGACCTGCTCGTCGACCGGTAGTGCCAACTGCCCGTCGAACGGCAATGGCAACATCAATGCGCCGATCGATCTTCCGGTGGGTGGCTCGGTGACGTTCATCGTGTCGGGCACGGTGTCCACGAGCTCCGGGACCCTCACGAACACTGTCACGATCTCGACACCGAGTGGCGTGTCCGATCCTGCTGGCAGCAACAACTCGGCGACGGACACGGACGCTGTGACGCCCTAGGGCCGCGACGCCGTGGGGCGACTATTTCTTGGCGTCGAGGAAGTTGCGCAACAGGTGGTGACCGACACCGGTCAGGATGCTCTCGGGATGGAACTGCACGCCCTCTATCGGCAAGGTTCGATGACGGACTCCCATCACCACGTCGTCCGACGTCGCCGTCACTTCCAGGCATGTCGGAACCGTTGCCGGATCGATGACCAGGCTGTGGTAACGAGTCGCCGTGAGCGGCGATGGGAGGTCTCGGAACACTCCGACGCCGCAATGCTCGATCGGAGAGGTCTTGCCGTGCATCAGGGTCGGCGCACGGACAATGGTGCCGCCATACACCTGCCCGATGGCCTGGAGGCCGAGACAGACACCGAGGACACGAATGCCGCGTTCAGCGAAGGCGGGAACGGCCGCGCAGATGATGCCGGCGTCTTTGGGTCGGCCGGGCCCAGGGGACAGCAGCAATGCGTCGGGCTCGAGGGCGAGCGCCTCGTCGACGGTGACCTGATCGTTGCGCACCACGATCGGGTCGGCGCCGAGCTCGCCGAGGTATTGGACGAGGTTGTAGACGAAGCTGTCGTAGCTGTCGATCACAAGAACCCGCTGGCTCGTCACCGCACCAGACTGCCGTAGTGCTACCGGTCGTGTCGAATGTGTTCCGTGACCTATGCTCTGACGCCGTGGCTCCACCGAAACGCACGACATCGGGTCGGGTGACCCCCAAGGGCACCAGACCGGGACAGGCCACGACGACACATGAGCCGATCTCTACGTCGTCGGCAACTGTCTCCGCATCGTCGAGGTACACCCCACCCACGCCGAAGGATTTCTACGAGAGTCCGCGGTGGGTGCCCGTGCTCATGCTTGCTCTCCTGGCGATCGGCGTTCTCTCGATTCTGTCGCGTTATGTCATCTGGGACACGACCAACACACCGGTGCTCATCGGGCTCGGTTTCCTCCTGGCAGGCCTGTGGGTGGCCACGAAGTGGCGCTGACTCAACTCACACTCTTGTAGTTTCCGCACATACTTATCCACAGGCTGTGGAGATCAGTCATAGAGCGGCGCTACTACGTCCATGTCCTCGAGACAGTGGCGAGGAGGTGGTGGATCCTCGTCTGGGGCCAGCGTGAGCTTGATTTCTAAGCCGCAAACGCTGCAGCGGTACCTGACGTTCACCTTGCGCAGCTCACCAGCTGGTGGAGGTGGCGCCATCGGAGTGGTGAAGCTTCTCAGCAGGCCAATGCCGCTTTTCCACAGGACCAGGGCGATCGCCAGGCCTGCGATCAGCCAAATGATCGTGGACAGAGCTGGCATGAACCTCAGGCTATCCGTGAGGTTCTACACGTCGCGAGCGGCGCGCGCAGTGCTTCGTCAGGCAGCCAGCGGATCGTTGCGGTTGATCCACTGCAGGGCCTGGGCTGGATCGATTCGATGCTCGGTGATCTCGCCAAGCATGGCGCGAATTCGAGCAAGTTCGTTCGAGGCGGCGATGCCGAGACGTAATGGATTTGCCTCCGCCACTGCCATGCAGGTCTTGCATGCTCGGGTTTGCAACACGTTGAAGTGTCGCCCGGCGAGCGGCGCCGCTAGCAGACCACACAAGGTCTCGCGCTTGCGGCCCTCCGGACGAACGGACGTGCGCAGAGCGTGCACTCGGCCGTACCCCTCGAACGAGCCGGTCATGCTGCGCTCGTAGCCCGTGCCCGTCCAGGTCTCGCCCCGAGCCTGAGCGGGAAGCGGACGAGTCGTCCGCTCGTGCTCGAAACCGTGGCGATGTTCGTAGGCCCGTTGCCGGCAAGCGTGGTTGCAGTACAAGCGCGGACGCCCCGGACGACGAACGACCACGAACTCGGCAGCGCACCATGAACAGGCCCGATGAGTAGGGCGAGGATGAGAGATGATCGGCATGATCCGTTTCTACACCGAGGGTGTAACACGGTCGCCGAGTGGCCAGATCGTCAAATCACAAGGCCGCAGGACAGCAGGATTGGCGGGTCAGCGGGTCGCCCAGTCCCGGATGCCGCCGACGCCGAGGCCGAGGCCGAGGCAGGTCAAGTCCGCACACCAGGCCGTCGCCAATCGTCCGTGACGAATCCCGCTCATCGCCGGCCCAAGTTACGTCACGGACGATTCGCAACGGAACCAGACCGGCCGGGCGGCCGGCTCAGTTGCGTCACGGACGGTTCGCAACGGGACGAGGCGCGGCGGGCACCCCGGGCCGCGTGGTGTCGCCGCGATTCGCAAGGATGGCCGCGGGCGGGCGGCGGGCGGGCTAGCCGAGGCGTTCGATGATGGTGGCGTTGGCCATGCCTCCGCCTTCACACATCGTCTGCAGGCCGTAGCGACCACCGGTGCGCTCGAGCTCGTTGAGCAGCGTCGTCATCAGACGCGCCCCGGACGCTCCGAGCGGATGTCCGAGCGCGATCGCGCCGCCATTGACGTTGACGCGATCCATGTCTGGGTGCAGGTCCTTCTCCCACGCCAGCACCACCGAGGCAAAGGCCTCGTTGATCTCGACGAGGTCGATGTCGTCGATCGACATGCCGGCACGGGACAGAACCTTCTCCGTCGCGGGGATTGGCGCCGTCAGCATCATCCGCGGATCGGCGCCAGCCAGCGAGAAGTTCACGAACCGGGCCCGGGGCCGCAGTCCCAACTGCGCCGCCTTCTCCTCGCTCATGATCAGTAACGCCGACGCTCCATCGGTGATCTGCGATGAGTTGCCTGCCGTCACGCGGCCACCCTCCTCCTCGGTGCGGAAGACCGGCTTCAACTTGGCGAGTGACTCGATGGTGGTCTCCCGAAGCCCCTCGTCGATCGCCATCATCGCCCCGTCGCTGCCGAGCACAGGAAGGATCTCCGCCTGAAATCGTCCTTCTTTGGTTGCTCTGGCCGCGTATTGCTGCGAACGGACACCGAACTCGTCGAGCTCGTCGCGCGACAGACCCCACTTGTCGGCGATCAGCTCGGCAGAAATGCCTTGTGGCACCAGGCCACCACTTGGCGCGTAGCGAGCCCCCACCTTCGGCCCGAACGGGAAACCGAACTTGCCGTCGACCATCGAGGCCCCCATCGGCACGCGGGTCATCACCTCGACGCCCGCGGCAACCACCACGTCATACGCACCAGCGATCACACCCTGCGCAGCAAAGTGCGCCGCCTGCTGGCTCGACCCGCATTGCCGGTCGATGGTCGTACCGGGCACCGTTTCCGGCCAGCCCGCAGCGAGTACGGCGTTGCGCGCCACGTTCGCCGCCTGCTCGCCGACCTGCATGACGCAACCCATCACCACGTCGTCCACGATCCCCGGGTCGACGCCCGTTCGATCGATCAACGCCTTCAACGTCTCCGCGGCCAGGTCCACCGGATGCCAGTCCTTGAGCTTTCCGTTACGACGACCGCGGGGCGTACGGATGGCATCGACGATGACTGCGGTGGGCATGACGGATCCCCTTTGATTGGCGGACGACTGCAGTCTGCAGCGTGCCGGTCCCGAGACTCAAACCGAGCGGCGGCCCGAGAACGTTTCGGGCAGGGACGTGCGAGAATGCAACCATGTCATCTATCTCGATCGACGAGGTCCATAGCGCCGTCGCCGACACCAGCGCGCCGGAGATGTTCCTGAAGTTGGTGAGACGACATCCGGACCTTCCCGTACTCCATTCACGCAAGGGCGACGCTCCGGGCTCGTGGAACGTGTGGACGGCACGCGATTACTCCGAGATGGTCTCGAAAGCCGTCGAAGGCTTGCGCCAATCCGGTCTCGTTCAGAACGAACGCATGTTGCTGATGATGCGCAATCGTCCCGAGTTCCACTGGTTCGATCTCGCTGCGCAGTTCCTCCGGGCCACGCCCGTCAGCATCTACAACTCGTCATCGCCCGAGGAGATCCAATACCTCGCCGACCACGCCGGCGCCGAGATCGCCATCGTCGAAGACGCATCATTCCTCGAGCGGCTGATGAAGGTACGCGACGAATTGCCGATGCTCAAGCAGATCTACGTCGTCGATCCTCCGCCAGAGGGTTGTCCCGACGGTGTGCAACCGGTGTCCGTGCTGATGGACAAGGGCACGGCGGACCTCGATGCTCTGGCTGCCCGGATCCAGCCCGACGACATCGCGACGTTGATCTACACCAGCGGCACGACCGGTCCGCCGAAAGGCGTGATGATCAGCCAGTACAACGTGGTGTACACCGTCGAGTCACTGCGCCGCTGCTTCGGCTTCGACGAGTTCGTCGGCAAGCGGGTCGTCAGCTACCTACCGATGGCACACATCGCCGAACGGATGATGAGCCACTATCAAACGATCATCCTCGGCTACAGCGTGTACTGCTGCCCCGATGCCAACCAGTTGTCCGCATACCTCAAAGAGGTGCACCCCGAGATCGTCTTCGGCGTTCCAAGGGTCTGGGAGAAGATCTTCAACGGCGTCAACGCAGCGCTCTCGGCCGACCCCGCCGGCAAGACCAAGTTCGACGAGGGTGTCGCTGCCGCAATAGCCATCAAGGCTGCTGAGCGCGAGGGAACGGCGACCAAGGAGCAACGAGAGACCTGGGCGTTCCTCGACTCGGTCGCGTTCGCCAACGTCAGAAACCTCATCGGCCTCGACGCCACGGTCGCCGCGGTGACAGGCGCCGCCGCAATCCCGCGTCCGATACTCGAGTGGTACAACGCAATCGGCGTACCG
This sequence comes from Ilumatobacteraceae bacterium, assembly GCA_031373465.1. Classification (GTDB taxonomy): domain Bacteria; phylum Actinomycetota; class Acidimicrobiia; order Acidimicrobiales; family Ilumatobacteraceae; genus JAENVT01. The sequence continues at coordinate 13,434 of JANMMQ010000524.1, forward strand.
CTGAGCGAGATATACGGGATGAGCGAATCCAGCGGTCCCATGACATGGAGCCCCAATGACAACCGCCCAGGCTTCGTCGGCCGGGCCATCCCCGGCTGTGACGTGGTGATCGCCGACGACGGCGAAGTCTTGTGCCGTGGCGGCAACGTGTTCCGCGGGTACTACCAACTCCCGGAGAAGACCGACGACACCATCATCGACGGCTGGTTGCACTCCGGCGACATCGGCGAGATCGATGCCGACGGCTATCTGCGCATCGTCGATCGCAAGAAGGAGTTGATCATCACCTCGGGTGGCAAGAACATCAGCCCGGCCAACCTCGAGGCTGCACTGAAGACCATCCCGTTGATCGGCCAAGCAGCCGCCATCGGCGACAATCGCAAGTTCTGCTCGGCAATTCTCGTTCTCGACCCAGAAGCGGCACGTGTCTGGGCGAAGTCCCATGGCAAGGAGAACGTCTCGCTCACCGACCTCGCCCGCGATTACGGCCTGATCGCGGAGGTGCAGAGCGGCGTCGTCGAGGTCAACAAGCAGTTCGCTCAGGTCGAACAGATCAAGAAGTTCACACTCGTCGGCGAGGAGTGGTTGCCCGACAGCGACATGCTGACACCGACCTCCAAGCTCAAGCGACGCGGCGTCAACGCCCGCTATGCCAACGAGATCGAGGCGATGTACAGCGGCCTCGACTGATGGCGCGCTCGCTCAACTCAGCTATCGAGTTTGCTGAAGATCCGTTGCAGGGCAACGATGTCGGTATCGCTGAGCACGTTGGCGAAGTGCTGCTGGACCATTCGGCGGTAGGTGATGTTGGCGTCTCGCCATTCAGCTCGTCCGTCACGCGTCAGCGACACAGTGACCGCCCGCTTGTCATCGGGAATCGGTGTTGGCGAGCGATGCACGAAGCCCTCCGCTTCGAGCCTGTCGAGCCGCCGCGAAAGGCTGGACGGGAACTCGTGAAGCGCGTCGCACAACTCGCGCACGCGCATCGACCCGCCTGAGGCTTGGAGCGCAGCGAGGATCTCGAACCAGGCCAACGAAAGGTCGTAGTCGTTGACCAAGCCCTCCTCGACCTTGCGTTGCACGTCGGCAGCGATCATCCCAAAAGCGCGCCAGATAGCCACCCGGCCGGCGTCTAGGCGCGGCATGTATCAGGCGGTGGCTTTGAGCGCCGCAGCGAACGCCGCAAGACCCAGGTCGATCTCGCGTTCATTGACCACGAGCGGCGGCATCCACCGCAAGCACTTGCCGTAGGTCCCCGCGTTCATCACGATCATGTGGCCCTCTTCCAGGCAGTGCTTCTGGATAGCCGCGACTCGAGCCGCGTCGTGGAACTCGGTACCGACCATCAGGCCGAGACCGCGCACTTGGGCGATGACGTCGTGCTCTCGAGCGAGCTCGCGGATGCCGGCTTGCAGTTGCTGGCCGCGGGCGACGACGTTCTCCATGAAGCCGGGCTCGCTCATCACTTCGATCGTGGCCAACGCCGCTGCGCATCCCATCGCGTTACCGCCATAGGTGCCACCGTGGCTGCCTGTCGGCCATTTGTCGTCGAGCTCGCGACGCGTGCCGAGTGCCGCGAACGGGAACCCGCTGGCGATTCCCTTTGCCATGCAGATGATGTCGGGCTCGATCCCGTAGTGATCGACAGCGAACATCTTGCCTGTCCTGCCGAAACCGCTCTGAACCTCGTCGGCGACGAACATGATCCCGTGCTGACGGCACCGCTCGACCAGGCCGACCATGAAATCGTGCGGCGCCGGGATGTACCCACCTTCACCGAGGACAGGCTCGAGAATGACGGCTGCCGTCTCCTCGGGCGCTGTCATGGTCTTCAACAAGTGGTCGAATCCCTTCAGCGCATCGGCTACGGCCGCATCCTGATCTTCGGCAAGCGGGTCGGGATACGGAGCGACGAACACACCGGCCGGCAGGGCGAAGTGCCCGGCGCGATACCCCGTCTTCGACGTCGTCATGGCCATGGCCATGTGCGTACGGCCATGGAAGCTGCCGCTGAACACGATCGTGTGCGGGCGCTTGGTGACCTGCTTGGCCAGCTTGATGGAAGCCTCGGTGATCTCGGCGCCGGAGTTGGCGTAGAAGAAGGTGTCGATCGAGCCCGGCGTCAGTTCGCTGAGCTTCGCAGCCAACGGCTCGAGGAGGTCGTGCTTGTACACGTTGACCTGCGCGTGGATGAAGCGCTGGGCCTGCTCGCCGATGGCCTTGGCGACGTGCGGGTGGGCGTGACCGGTGGAGTTGACGGCAATTCCGGCGGCGAAGTCGAGATACTCCTCCCCGTCCGTCGTGGTGACCCAACAGCCCCTACCACTGGCGACCTGAAGCGGGGTCACCGAGAACCACACGTTGGAGAGATGAGATCCGGATTTGTTCGACTTGCTTGTCATGGGCGCCATGCTACGCCCCGCGTCGTAGCGGGTCGAGAGCCCGGCTCAGCTGGCGAAGGCCACCGCAAGAACGTCGGCGTAGGTGTCG
>JANMMQ010000530.1:0-3485 GCA_031373465.1 Ilumatobacteraceae bacterium
AGCGCGAGCGGCCAGTCGTTCACGCACGCTGATCTCGCGGCCGAGTCGCCGCCAACGCGATATCGCCCGATTGGCAATCACCCGCCGAACCCACGCCGCCGGATCGTCGTAGCCGCCCACGACGTGCCAACGGCGATGCGCTGCGACGTAGGCCTCCTGCACGAGGTCTTCGGCGTCGCCCCAACTGCCGGTCAGCGAATATGCAAGCGACAGCATCCGACGACCGGTCTGCACGTAGAACGACTCAAAATCGACAGTGATCAACGCCGGGAACTCGCCGTTGGTCACCATCACACTTGTCTACTCGCCCGACATGCGACTTCGGTTGACAAGCTCGGCGGATAGTCATTCCACTCGACGGTTTCAGCGCAGAATGCCCTGATAGGCGCGCCAGCGCAAGGACGTACCGCGGCGCAGAACAACGAACACCAGGCAGATCTGGGCGGGCGTCTGTGGGTTGCGGCGACTGGTACGGTGCTCCAACCCAAACCCACCCAGCCGCTGCGTGATGGAGGAAGTCATGGACGTGCGCGAGGAGATCGAGTCGTTCAACGCAGCCTTCGCTGCGGCGCTTGCGCGACACGATGTCGACCGAATCGGGCAGTGCTACACGGATGACGCCGTGTTCTTGACAGCGGGTATGACGACCGTTCACGGGCGACGCGCCATCGTCGAGATGTTCGAACCGGCGGGGGAAAGCTCAGCTGCCGTCGAGTTCGATTCCGAGCGCACGCTCGAGGGCGGTGACCTCGTCGTCGACATCGGCAACATCATTCGGGCCGGCGACATGCAAGCTCGCTACGTCGTGGTCCACCGTCGACAAACCGATGGAAGCCTCAAGCTCGCCGCTGACATTGTTCTCCCGGGAGCCTGACGAGTCCGGCCGGTTGGTCTGGGAGCGCCGAGGGGCAGTTATGCGTTGGCGAGCTGAACTGGGTGGTAACGGACGCGGTCCAAGTCACATCGGTCGCTTGTTCGTTTGGTCGAGCCGGGCGGCCACCGACTGCAGCACGTTCCACCCGAGGCCCGGCACCTCGTCGATCGCCTCGCGCAACGATGCCTGATCTAGCACGAGCCATTCGATCGGCGTTTCGGCTTCCACCGTGGCGGTTCGCGGAGTGCCGAGGATCACGCTGAGTTCACCGACCACGTCGCCTGGCCCGAGGCGTGCGACCCGGCGCCCATTCTTGCGGACGACCACCGATCCGGTCAGGATCACGTAACGCCTGCATCAGTGGCATCCCGAGACGGACGTCCTCCCGCCGTCTGGCAGATGGACAGAGCGTGAGCAGTCCTGAACCGCGTCGCGCGCCGTCAGTGCCGTCCACCTCGGCCTCGTCACGGTGGTCGCCGACGGGTCGCGCTGCGTGACGTACCGGAAATGCAGCGAGTCGCGGTCCGGCGCGTGACCGCAAGGGTCAAAGGGTCCACGACTGTGAGCGCGGATCGCCTAACGGCAGATATGGCGCGGTCAGTCCGTGGAAGACTTCGGTCCGTGAGAGTCTCGTACGACCCGAAGTCGATGCTGCCTACATCTACCTGACCGACGAGTCCCTGATGCCAGGACGAGACAGCATCGCGTGTGAGGTTCCCGAGGGGACCAATGCGATGGTTGTTCTCGATTGGAAGAACGGCCGGATCGTGGGCCTCGAAGTGATGGATGCCTCTCACCATCTGCATCCCGACCTACTGCAGTCCGCGACACCGAAGGGCTAGCACCGTATAACGCCAGTTATGGCGCGGTCCGGTCGCGCCACCAGCCTTCCTCGACGGAAGCATGCTCCAACGCGTAGAGCCGTCTTGTCGCGTGCTCGACGAACTCCGCTGGAAGTCGAACGCCGTGTGCTTCGACGTAGTGGGCGAGTCCGGTTGGCCACAGGTAGGTGCCATCCGAGAACTCGCCGTACCCGTTCTCGATTCCGCAAATGCGGCACAACGACTTACAAATGAACCTCCGAGCAAGAGTGCCGTGAGCGGTACTGAACGACGGCGTGCCGTTCGGTCTCATCCCATCCGGTGTCGATGAAACTTTCGACGTCCGGCCATCCCTGAGAGGTCTCACCCGACCAGTACCCCACGAGGCGCAGACTCTCCACCGCCACATCATGCTCGAACCTCGCCATCGCGGTGCGAGCAGTGCGGCAGTTATGAATGCGAACTACGCATCGACACGCAGCGAATGGTGGACCGGTGTGGACTTGGCGTTCAGCTTCGTGCGGCGCGCTGCGAGATGGGGGAGTTGGACCTGTGATACCCCGGTAACAGAGTTGATAGGGTCCGCCACGGACCGATCGGAGGCAGCATTTTGTCGAAGAGATGGATGTGCACGATCCTCGGTCATCGCTACAAGGCCGAGCGTGCGCCGATCCGCAAGAACGACGACGAGCGAGGGAAGATCTTCCGTTGCCAACGATGCGGGCACGAGAAAACTTTGGACGGCTCGCCTGCCTCTCAGTGGCGGCTGTGATGACGTCACAAGGCACTAACGCTCGCTCGAATCGGGTTTGACTACCTCGCAACACCTACGGTATCGATCCAATCGTTGCCAGTGACTCTCGACTGAGTTGCCGGGCGCCTAGCGCAGCTCACTGGCAGATATGGCGCTACTCGATTGAGTAGTCGCCGCGCAGCGATCTCGACCTGATTACACAGCCGACTGGGGGCCGGCAGTCGGCAAATCAGAAATCCATTCGGAAAAATCTGTCGCTGACGCTGCTCAACGAACATCGACCGGCGCACCGTCGCCGATGTCGCCGACGACGCCAATCTGATACGACGTCGCCCCGGAGTGCCGATGGGAGACGCGCCATATCTGCCGATCCGCGCCTCTCGCAGATACGCGAACCGAGCGGAACGTGCGCATCAGATCACGACTGCGAGCCGATTGGGCGACGTCGTGTTCGAGAATGGGCTTCGGGTTGTTCCGGTGATCGGTCGCGGTTGTTCCGGTAATCCGAGAACGGCCGACATCGAACCGGCCGGCTGGCCGGCGGCAGCGCAGAACACGTGGCAACCAGCAATGAGAACGCCCGCCATCACCCGTATAACCGGCATCCTGCTCTGTTCGAGTTCAGTCTCAACTACGGAGTGCGGACGAACTGGTGACGCGTCAGATCGTCAGCGCTCGCCTAGCGGCAGCTCGTTGGCCGATCTTTTCGGTAACGGTTCTGACCGATTCGGGCAGGGCGTGAGTGTAGGTCTTCATCAGCATGTCGGGGCTGTGCCCGAGCAGGTCGGCTGCAGCGCGCAGTTCGCCAAGATCGGTGGCGTGGCGCACCATGTGGGTTGCCGCGGTGTGCCTCAACCCGTGCGAGGTGAGCCGTGGCACGCCGGCCTTGGCGACGAGGCGCTCGAGGGTTTGGTCGAAGTTGCCCGGCGACACTCTGTTGCCGGTCCTGGTCGTCACAACGAGACCGTCGTCGTGCCAAGAAGGGCCGGCAGCGAGTCGCTCCTCGGCTTGGAACCTGCGGTGCGTCGCCAACTCC
>JANMMQ010000531.1:0-3337 GCA_031373465.1 Ilumatobacteraceae bacterium
AACGCCAAGGAGGCGTTCACCGGCGAGCAGTGGCAGTGGCACTACGACTTCGCCACACATCACCGCGAGGACGGGGTGCCGGAGCCACTGGCTCTCAACATGCACATCTTCCTCGACGAGGTCACCGAGTTCAACGGGCCATTGATCTTCGTGCCGCAGTCGCACCTCGACGGCCCGGTCGCGACCGAGCTCGACATCACCACGACGAGCTACCCGCTGTGGACCGTCGCGCCGGAAGTCGTCAAGCCGCTCGCGGATCGCGGCGGGTTGTACTGCCCGAAAGGCCCGCCCGGCACGGTGCTGATCTTCGGCGACACGATGCTGCACAGCTCGCCACCGAACATGTCGCCGTGGGACCGGCGGATCTTCTCGCTGATCCTCAACCCGGTCAGCAATCATCAGACCAAGTTCGGCCGGCCCGAGCACCAACATCACAGCGACTTCACGCCGGTTCAGGCACTCGACTCGTCGTTCCTGTCCGACCAGCGCGTCTCATCGCCATAGAACTCAGGGAGCCACATTGCTCAGGACGAAACACCTCACGGGCGGCACAACGCACACGGTGGAGTCATTTTGGAACGCCACAGGAGCGGCATTCTTCAGAGAGCCCGCTGGCGCAAAGATCAATGTCAAGTACGGCGTGGGATGGTTCAGCATCAACCGACAGAGCCAGACATTGAACGGAAGAGATTATAAGAAGCTGGAGGTTGGGAGAGTTTCCGTGGTCTACGCCAGGATGCGAGTCAAGGTGGCAAACACCACTGACGTGACCTACGACGTGTACCCCGGCGACGTTGCTGTAACGACACCGGAAATACCGTTCTAGCTATCGACATCGTGCTCCGGACAGCTTCGACTGACCTGCATGCTCGCGGTCGTCGGCGGGCTGCGTAGTCTCGGCGGCTATGGGCCGCCTCGACGCACTGGATCTCTCGCAGCGCATCTCCCGCAAGGAGTACGACGAGCGCCTCGCGGCCGCGCAGCAACGGTGGTTGCAGCTGCGACTGCACGTCGGCGGGGAGATGGGTTCGGGCGACCTGGGCCCAGGAGTGTTGTTCGTGTTCGAGGGCAGCGACGCCGCCGGCAAGGGCGGTGCGATCAAGCGTCTCGTCGAGCCGCTCGACCCGCGGCACTACCGCGTGACGTCGTTCGCCAAGCCGACGTTCGACGAGAAGCGTCACCCGTTTCTGTGGCGCTTCTACCCCTACGTGCCGGGGCTCGGCGGGATGTCGGTGTTCGACCGCAGCTGGTACGGGCGGGTACTCGTCGAGCGCATCGAGGGGTTCGCCACGGAGGACCAGTGGGGCCGGGCCTACGAGGAGATCGTCCAGTTCGAGCGCGCCAACGTGCTGGAGGGCGTGACCATCGTGAAGATCTGGTTGCACATCAGCGCCGAGGAGCAGTTGAAGCGGTTCGAGGATCGTGAGCACGATCCGCTGCGACGATGGAAGATCACCGAGGAGGACTGGCGCAACCGGACCAAGGCCGACCAGTACATGATCGCCGCCGAGGAGATGTTCGAGCGCACCGACCACCACCTCGCCCCGTGGGACGTGCTGTCCGGTGAGAACAAGCGGCTCGCCCGCGTCCAGGTCCTCGAGGTCGGGATCCACCGGGTCGAGCAGGGGATGATCCGTTGGGGTATGCCCATCCCGGCTCCCGATGAACTCGGCGTCAAGGACTGACGCCCACCGCTCTTACATGCGGCGCATCGCGCCGATCAGGTCGCCCATCATCCCGCGGCAACGTTCGCCGACGTCGTGCAGCGGCTCGTTGGCACCGGCTTCCATCCAGCAGTTGTGGGTGGTGTCGATGAGCACGCTGACCAGGCCGCTGGCGAGGCGAGCGCGCATGCGCCCTTCCTCGCTGTCGCCCTCTCGTTCGAGCACCAGTTCACCGGTCACCTCGGCCAGACGGGTGCGGAAGAACTCGGTGCCGGGCGGGTGCTGACCCGGCTTCTTCATCATCGCCATGCGCTGGCGCGCCCGTGATCCCTCACCCTCCAGGGAACCGGAGAGGACCTCGAAGCTCTCGAACAGACTCGTGATCACTGGCTCGTCGGCTGGCCGAGCACGGAACGCTTCGCGCACCGACTGCAGCAGTTCCTCGAACTGCGGATACATCACCGCTTCCTTCGTGGGGAAGTAGCGGAAGAACGTGCGCGGGGCGACGTCGGCGCGCTCGGCGATGTCGTTGATCGACGTCTCCTCGTAGCCCTTCTCGGCGAACAGCTCCCAGGCGGCGTCCTCGATGGCGCGGCGCGACGAAGCTTTCTTGCGCTGGCGCAGCCCGGAATGGGCGGCTGCGCCGGCCTGTTCGGAGCTGACGCGGGCGTTCACGCTCCCAACATACGTCATCAGCGGGCCAAGAAAGGCAGCTGTGCAATTTGTCACAGTTGACATCTGGCAGAACTGCCAGTTTAATCAAGGTGATCCAGAAAGCGAGTCCGAGCATGAGTGAGAGCACTGCAATCGAACACGACCCCACGGGTGAGATCCCGCCCGACGTGTACCACCGGCGCTGGGGGATCCTCGGCGTGCTGTGCACCAGCCTGATCATCATCGTCATCGGCAACACCTCCCTGAACGTTGCCCTGCCGAAGGTGTCCGAGGCCCTGGCCCTGACCAACAGCCAGCAGCAATGGGTGGTCGACGCCTACTCGCTGATCTTCGCCGGCATGCTCTTCACCGCCGGCACCCTCGGCGACCGCTTCGGCCGCAAGGGCTTCATGCAGGCCGGCATCCTGCTGTTCGGCTCGGCCTCGGCGTACGCCACGTTCTTTGCCAACTCGGCGGCGGGCGTCATTGGCGCACGTGCAGTCATGGGAATCGGCGGCGCACTCGTCATGCCCGCCACACTGAGCATCCTCGTCAACAGCTTCCCGTCGCACGAGCGTGCCAAGGCCATCGGCATCTGGGCAGGCATTGCCGGTGGCGGCGGCGCCGTCGGCCTCGTCCTCGGCGGATGGCTGGTCGAGCACTTCTGGTGGGGCTCGGCCTTCGCCATCAACGTGCCCGTCGCGATCATCGCGTTGGTCCTGGGCGCACGCATCGTGCCGACCAGCAAGGACCGCCACCCATCCAAGCTCGACCCCGCCGGCGCAGTGCTGTCGATGGCCGGTCTCGGCGTGTTCGTCTACGGCCTGATCGAAGCACCGAAATGGGGCTGGGGCTCGAGCCAGAGCCTGGCCGTCATCGGCACCGGCATCACCCTGCTGGCCATCTTCGTCATGTGGGAGATGCGCAACACCTCACCGATGCTCGACGTGCGCCTGTTCAAGGACCGCCGCTTCGGCGTCTCCAGCCTCGGGATGACGCTCGTCTTCCTGACCATGTTC
>JANMMQ010000584.1:0-2215 GCA_031373465.1 Ilumatobacteraceae bacterium
GGATCAGGGTGGCGGCCACGATGACGGCCAGGAAGCCGAAGAGGTTGAGCCAGGCATGAGCAGGCTTGAGCAGTCCCCAGCGGTCGACGATCGGCGCGACGCCCGCGAGCATCAGGCTGACGAGGCTGACCCCGACGAGAACTTGGCCGATCGCGGCAGCGTAGGCGAGGCGCACGAGGCGCAGGCGCGTATCGTTCGCTCGGCGCAGCGGCCAGAAGGCGGCAACGGAGACCGCGAGCAGCCCGGTCAGGTAGGCCACTGCGCCGCCGAGGCCCAGCGCTGGCACGCCAGCGACAACGCCGAGACTGGCCGCTAGTGCTCCGCCGGCAATCAGGGCGATGGCTCCGCCACGGACGACGGGACCTCGGGGCTGCACGACCGAGAGGGCGGCAACAAAGAACGGGAGGACGGCTGCGACCGCCGTTCCCGCCCCTCCCGCGAGAGCGAGATGAACCGGCAGCCACAGGCCATGTCGGGTCGGCTCGGGCAGAATCACGGTCGCCACCGCGGCTCCGAGGAAGACCGCACTCACGAGCAGGCCTCCGATCGTGATACGACGGTCGACAGTCCGCGAGATGGAGGGTCGCCGGCCGCGCTCGAGCGTGATGAAGTCGGGAGACGAGACCGGTGCTGTCGGTTGCGTCGCGCAGGCGTCGCAGCAGGCTGGCTCGTCGTCCTGCGCGGCGCCTCCGCCGGCGTGTTGGGACACCCTCAGTTCTTCGGATCGCCGTCGCCGGCCATGAACAGCCCCAGGGCTCCCCGTCCGACAAAGTTGAAGGCATGCGTCACCAGCGGGTACATCCCGTCCTCCTGCGGGCTGAACTCGATGATGGCGCCCTGGGCCGGGGCGAGGTCGACGGCCTGACTGCCCCAACCGCCGACGTTGCCCTTCTGCAACTGCACGCCTTCTTTCGTGACCGTGTCAAAGATCGTGCCGACGACGTGGAACGAACTGTCGACGTTCGGGCCGATGTTGAGGACGAAGGCGCGAACCCGGCCCTTTGTGGTGACCTGGATCGGGTTGTCCTTGTACTGGTTGGCGACGCCGTTGAAGACGACGAAGTCGGGCGCCGGCGCGGCCGCGTTGGCCTTGGCATAGTCGACCGGCTGCTTCTGCGCCCCGAGGTACCACTCGCTCTGGACGAGGGCCACTTCCTCGTCGACCTTGGGCAGCCCACCCTTTGGCTCGACGATGACCATCCCGAACATGCCGTTGGCGATGTGGTGCAAGGCCGGGGCCGTGCCGCAGTGATACATCCAGACGCCGGCATAATCAGCCGTGAAGGTGTAGGTGCGCGTTCCGCCGACCGGGATTTCGACCATCTGGTCGTTCATCGCGGTCTGGCTGGCGTGGAAATCGAACGAGTGACTCATCGTACCCTTGTTGGTGAGGTGCACGTTCACGGTGTCACCGAGATGAACTCGGATCGTGGGCCCCGGCACCTGGCCGCCGAACGTCCAGGCGTGGACGACGAAACCCTCGGCGACGGTGATGTCCTTGTCGATGATCGGGAAGTCGATGTCGTGAACCGTGCCGTCGAGGATCTTGGGCGCAGTGGCGTCAAGGAGCGTGTACTTGGGGGCGTTCGGGTCGGCCAGCGGGGCTGTGGTGGTCCCGCCAGCGACCGGAGCTGCGGTCGGGGCCGGGGCGGCGCCCTCGACCATCACCTCGCCCTTCATGCCGGCGTCGGCATGACCGGGGATCGAGCACAGGAAGGCCATTCCCTCCGCTGGAACCATCACGGCCGCGGAAGCGGTCTTGCCGCCTTCGGCCACGATCTTGGTGCCGTCGGCGAAGGTGATGTCGTGGAGCGTGGATCCCGTGTTCTTGAAGTCGACCTGATAGGTGCCGGCGGCGGGGACCATGACCGTCGCCGGCGTGAACCCGAGGTCGAATGCCTCGATGGCGATCTTTCCGCTAGCAGCGTCGGGGGCGGTCGTTGCAGCAATGGCTGCACTCGGTGCGACCGCGCCGGGCGCGGTGGACGGGGCCACCGGTCCGTAGGTCCAGGACGCGGCCCTGGGGGCGGCGCAACCGCTCAGGACAACGATGAGGCCGACCGCGATGGCCAGGCTCGGAACGAAGTGACGCATCTCAAGGACTCCTGTGAAATTCGGAATACCGGCAAACTCACACTGTTCTAGTACGAGTTTATGCGGTCGTCAGGCAGCGTCAACCCTGCCAGGTGGCCTGTTTTTCGTGTTGCTCGAAGAG
>JANMMQ010000022.1:0-2716 GCA_031373465.1 Ilumatobacteraceae bacterium
GATGTTCGGCATCGGCTTCGCCGGTCACAACGATCTGCGCAACATCTACCTGCCGATGGAGTTCGAAGGCCATCCGTTGCGCAAGGACTTCCCGCTCCTCGCCCGCATCGTGAAGCCGTGGCCCGGCATCGTCGATGTCGAGCAGCTACCGGGCGGCGAAGACGAAGAAGTCTCTTCGTCAGGTGAGAGCGGTGATGCCGAGTGACCGATCTCGCCGATCGCCAGAAGCTCAGCTACATCGCTGCCCAAGCTGCCGACGCCCGACTCAACGTCGAGCTCGAGACGGAGGGCATGACCCTCAACATCGGACCACAGCACCCGGCTACTCACGGCACCCTGCGAATCATCGTTCGCCTCGACGGCGAGCAGGTCGTGTGGGCGGAACCCAGCGCGGGTTACATGCATCGCGGCTACGAGAAGCTCACCGAGGTCCGCACCTTCCCGCAGGTGACGACGCTCGTCAATCGCATCGACTGGCTCGGCAGCTTCGCCAACGAAGTGCCGTTCATCCTCGCTACCGAAAAGCTGATGCAGGTCGAAGCGCCCCCACGTGCGCAGTGGATCCGAACCATCTTGTTCGAGCTCAGCCGCATCGCCAACGTCGGTCTCTTCCTCGGCGACCTCGGTGTGCAGCTCGGCGCCATCACCCCGGTGTTCAAGGCCTTCCGAGACCGCGAATACGTGCTCAACCTGATCGAGGCCGCCACCGGCGGTCGCTTCCACCCGAACTTCGACCGCATCGGTGGCCTGAAGGACGATCTGCCCGCCGGTTGGATCACCGAGACCAAGCAGGTGATGAAGAAGCTTCGCAATTTCTGCGACGAGATGGACGACCTGTTGTTCGGCAACGAGATCTTCCAGAGCAGGTTGCGCGGCATCGGTGTGATCCCGGGAGACGTCGCCAAGCAGTACGGGCTCAGCGGCGCAAACCTTCGCGCCAGTGGCGTCGACTGGGACTTGCGCCGCGACCAGACGCTGCCCATGGCGTGGGACAAGGTCGACTGGAAGGTCTGGACACATCCCGACGGTGACTGCTTCGCTCGCTGCTGGGTGCGTCTGCAAGAGACTCGTGAGGCCACCAAGATCGTCGACCAACTGCTCGACGGTCTGCCGAGTGGGTCGATCATGGCCAAGGTGCCGCGCATCATCAAGGTTCCTGAGGGCGAAGCGTGGGTCAGCACCGAGAACCCGCTCGGCGAGATGGGCTACTACGTCGTCAGCAAGGGCGACCTCGGCCCGTTCCGCGTCAAGATCCGCTCCGCCAGCTTCAACAACATCTCGATCGTGCCGTGGGTGCTTCGCGGCGTGTACGTCCCCGACGTCATCTCAATCCTGGCTTCGCTCTATTTCATTCTGGGAGATATTGATAGATGAGCTCGGGCACCTCCGCTTCGCTTCGGCTACTCGCTCTTTGCCTCCGGCTCCCTGGCGGTCGCTCGTCGGCGTCTCGACTCCGGGAGCACCCATGTATGCGGTAGATCTGCCGTACTGGGCGCAGTCGTTGTTGCGCGTGCTTGGTGGCACGGTGGCGGTGCTGTTGCCTGCGGGCACGATCGTCTACCTGTTCCTGTTCAAGATGATGAGCTTCATGCAGAGCCGTCTCGGCCCCATGGAGGCCGGACCGTACGGATCGATGCAACTGTTCGCCGAGGTCGGCAAGTGGTTGCAGAAAGAAGACATCCAACCGGCCAAGGCCGACACGCGGGTCTTCAAGATGGCCCCGCTGATCGTGTTGGTCAGCACGTTCCTGCTGGTCGCCGTCGTTCCGTTCGGGCCCGATGCCTACTTCACCAACTTCGACGCAGGCGTCTTCTACATGCTGGCAGTCAGCAGCATCAGCACGCTCGGCATCTTGATTGCCGGATGGTCGAGTGCCAACAAGTATTCGCTGCTCGGCGGTCTCCGCGCCGCTGGTCAGCTCATCGCCTACGAGTTGCCGATGGTGCTCGGCGTGCTCGGCGTCGTCATCCAGGCCGAGACGATGAACATGCAAGGCATCGTCGTTCGACAGAACGCCGGCGAGATGTTCGGGTGGAACGGGCTCGGCAACCCCTACATCCTCACCCAGTTCGTGGGCTTCGTGATCTTCATGATCTCGGTGCAGGCCGAGCTCACCCAGACACCGTTCGACATGCCCATCGCCGAGTCCGAGTTGGTATCCGGCTACATGACCGAATACTCCGGCTTCCGTTTCCTCATCTTCTTCATCGCCGAGTTCGCCACTGCCGGCGTGTTCGCCTTGATCGCCAGCGTGTTGTTCCTCGGTGGATGGGGCGTGCCATTCGCCTGGTTCGGTTGGAAGACCATCGACGATGTCGACAACTGGATGAACATCGCCGGCCCAGTGATCATGCTCACCAAGATGCTGGTGCTGACGTTCCTGATCATGTGGATTCGCTTCAGCTATCCCCGCTTCCGCGAGGATCAACTGCAACGCTTCGCGTGGAAGGTGCTGATTCCCGTCGCGCTCCTCAACATCATGGTGACCGCAGTCTTGAAGGTGGTGTTCTGATGGCAGGCAAGCCGCAGCTTCCCGGTCTCATGAAGGGCCTCGGCGTCACCTTCAAGACTCTTGCCAAGACGGTGACGCCCAAGAGCATGGGTGGCGGCGCCAACACGGTGCAGTACCCGCACGAAAAGGAAGCACCGCCCACTCGGTCGCGCGGCGTGATCGCCCTGCGCGAGGACAACTGCACCGTCTGCATGTTGTGCGCCC
>JANMMQ010000004.1:0-3461 GCA_031373465.1 Ilumatobacteraceae bacterium
TGTCAGCTGATTGAACGACTGTCGTCCTATGTGCTGACACAAACGACGGAGGGTTAGCGCCGAGCAGCAATTCAGTGTGGTTGCTGCCCAGCGGAGTGTTTCCGGACACCCCGGGGTGGCTGCAGACACTCCGATGGTCGGTAACACTCGGAGCAACGAGAAGTAGCGCCGAATGCCCGATATGGGGCGGGCTCGCAACCGTCGGGCTGGCAGCGAGTTCTTGCACACTCAATCACAGGGAAGCCGTAGCGACTGTTGTGCCTGCTACTGATCGGCGGTGTCGACAGCAGCCCATCGAGCGAGCTCGGCGTCGAGGTCGAGTCGCTCCGTCGATGGTCCGGACGGCCAGCTGTCCTTGGGGACCGCCCACATCACCTCGAACTCGATGCCGTCGGGGTCGGCGGCGTACAGGCTCTTGCTGACACCGTGGTCGCTCTCGCCCAGAAGTGCGCCGGCAGCGAGCAACTTGGTTCGCAACGTGGCGAGGTCTTCGATCGTGTTGACCTGCCATGCGAGATGGTAGAGACCGGGCGATTGTGGCGCCGGCTTCGGCCGATCACCCACGCTGAAGAGACCGAGGTCGTGGTCGTTCGTCGATCCGTCGGCACGGAGGAAGACAGCTTGACTCCCCATGGTCGCGACCGCCTCGAAACTGAGCACAGTTGTGTAGAACTCGGCGGAGCGTTGGGCGTCGCGCACCCAGAGCACCGCGTGGTTGAGTCGTCTGATCATGCTGTGGCCGCGGGGATCTGCTGGACTGCTTGGACATCCAGCTGGATCTTGACCTTCTCACCGAGCATCACACCACCGGTTTCGAGAACGACGTTCCACTCGAGGCCCCAATCCTTGCGATTGACCTCAGCCTCGGCGCTGAATCCGGCCCGCGTGCCACCCCACGGATCGCCACTGACACCATCGAACTCCAGCTCGAAGTCGACTGGCTTGGTGATGCCCTTGATCGTCAGATTCGTGTGCAGCAAGTAGTCCTTACCGTCTTCCTCGATTCCCGTAGTCACCAACGTCATCGTCGGATACTTCTCGGCATCGAAGAAGTCGGGCGACTTGAGGTGCCCCTCGCGGGTTTCATCGCCAGTGCTGATGGAGCCGACATCGACGCTTGACTCGACCTTCGACTCCAACCGATTCTCAGCGATCGTGATCGTTCCGCTGAAGGAGGTGAATTGACCACGGACCTTGCTGACCATCAGGTGGCGAGCAACAAAACCGATTGAGGAGTGAACGGGGTCGACGTTCCAAATGCCGGGAGTGAGATCAGTGATTGCAGCCATTTCAGTGCTCCTTCTGTGAGTGCTTACAGACCAGGTTCTGCAAGTGAGAGCTCGTGCATTCCTTGCGAGCACAACTAAGTTACCTGAATATACTTGCGGTCACAACTTTCTTTTTTGGAGATGTAGAATAATCGCATGGCGACCAAATGGCTATCGGTGAATGAGATGCGAGCCTGGCGAAACTTCATCGAATCGGTCAACACCATGACAGCGGCAATGGAGAACGACCTCGCCCGGTTCGGCCTGACGATGGGCGACTACGAAGTGCTGGTGCGGCTGTCCGAGGCCGACGACGAGCGGATGCGCATGTGTGACCTGGCCAGCGTGCTGCAGCTGTCACCGAGCGGCTTGACCCGTCGGCTCGACGGGCTGGTTTCCGCCGGTTTGGTGGATCGTGTTGCCAACCCCTCTGACCGTCGCGTCATGTTCGCCGCGCTCACCCCACGCGGTCGCGTAAAGTTGGCGGAAGCCGCGCCGGACCACGTGGCCAGCGTGCGCAAACGGTTCTTCAAGGGGCTGACACGCGACCAGATCGACGAGCTCGGCAACATCTTCGAAACGGTCCGAGGCAACCTCACTGCGTGTCCCCAGTGACCCCGCTTCCCGCTGGGTTCCGCGCGTACGTCGCCAACATCGGTGTCAAGGACACGACCGAAGATCTCGTTGTCGTTGCCAGCGATCGTCCCTGCCCGGCGGCGGGCATGTTCACCACGAGCAGCTTCGCAGGACCAAGTGTGATCGTCAGCCGCGAGCACCTGTCGTCGCCCACTGCCCAGGCGGTGGTCGTGATCTCCAAGAACGCGAATGTCGCCACCGGTGCGCAAGGACTGGCCGACGCCCGCGAAGTCGTCGATCGCGTTGCCGGCGCCATCGGTTGTCGCGCGAGCGATGTCCTGATCGCGTCGACTGGCGTGATCGGTCGTCACTACCCGATGGCCAAGGTGCGCGCCGGGCTCGACGCGGTCCCATCGACGCTGCCGTTCGTCGACGCGGAGCAGGTTGCCCGCGGGATGATGACGACCGACACGGTTCCGAAGGTCGCGACTGCATCGGTTGGTGAGGCACGGATCGTCGGCGTGGCCAAAGGCGTGGGGATGATCGAGCCGGACATGGCGACGATGATCACGGTGCTGCTGACCGATGCGCTGCTCGATGCCGCGGACCTCGATCGAATCTTCCGCCGAGTGATCGAGCGCACGTTCAACTGCGTCTCGATCGACACCGACACGTCGACCAGCGATACCGCGATCGTGATGGCGAGTGGCGCCGCCGGGGCGGTCGATCTCGAAACCTTCGAGCACGGTCTGTACGACGTCGCCGTCTCGTTGACCAAGCAGATCGCTCGCGACGGGGAGGGTGCGTCCAAGTTGATCGAGGTGACGGTCGAGCAGGCCGGCTCGCCGGCGCAGGCCAAGCGTGTCGCCAAAGCGATCGTCAACTCGCCGCTTGTCAAGACCGCAGTGCATGGTGCCGATCCCAACTGGGGTCGCGTGGCAATGGCGATCGGGAAGTCGACGACTTCCGACGAGGTCGATCAGTCCAAGGTGGTCATCCGATTCGGCGAGCAAGAGGTGTACCCCTCGACCGTTGGCGATGCCGGGCTCGCCGCTCTCGCCGCATACATGCGCCGCGACGAGATCCACATCACAGCGACGCTGGCTGCCGGCGACGCATCGGCAACGGTGTGGGGCTGCGACCTGACCGACGGCTACGTTCGGATCAACGCCGACTACACGACCTAGACCTAGCTCAGGAGCTGCCATGCCAGCACTACCCCATCGTCCGCTCGGTACGTCCGGCCTGGAGGTGTCACTGTTCGCGCTGGGTTCCTGGCGGACGTTCGAACGGATCCCTCGCGAGCAGGGGCTCGCCGTGATGCGGGCCGCGCGCGAGTCCGGCATCACCTTCCTCGACGACGCCAGGTACAACGACGAGACTGGCAACGCACCGATCCCGACCGGCTACTCCGAGGTCATCTTCGGTGAGCTGTTCCGTGCCGCGGGTTGGAAGCGCGATGAGGTCGTGGTCGCCAACAAGCTGTGGTGGGAGTTCTGGCCCGACGAAGATGCCGCGGCCGAGCTCGACGGTTCGCTCGGACGAATGGGCCTCGATCACATCGATCTCATCTACACGATGCAGCCTCCGAAGGGTCTGACCATCGGCGAACTGGTG
>JANMMQ010000151.1:0-7453 GCA_031373465.1 Ilumatobacteraceae bacterium
GAGCAGGAGATTGTTCGCATGCGGTTCGGTCTCGATGATGGCCAGGCGCGCACGTTGGAAGACGTGGGCAAGGAGTTCGGTGTGACGCGCGAACGCATTCGCCAGATCGAGGCGAAGACCCTGGCAAAGCTGCGTCACCCGATGCGTAGCCAGCGTTTGAAGGAGTTTTTGGAGGAGGAGTGACCTGGAGGCTTTGCTATCCTCGTCAGCGCCTTCCGAGATAGCTCAGTTGGCAGAGCAGCTGACTGTTAATCAGCGGGTCGCAGGTTCGAGCCCTGCTCTCGGAGCCAAAAGCACACGACCCGCTTCGTGCGGGTCGTGTGTCTTTTCAGGCAAGGGGTGGTAGCTCAGTGGTTAGAGCAGGGGGCTCATAACCCCTAGGTCGCGGGTTCGATCCCCGCCCGCCCCACCAGGGTCTAGCAGGTATTATGGTGTTATTCACAGACCTATTTTCGGCGCCGGTGAGCCTCAATCCAACATAAATCAACTTTCGCAACACGCGCACTACGATTTCGGCGTGGTCACCCTGCGCACGGCGTCAGGAATGCGAGAACGGTCACCCGGCGCGTGGGAATTGATTGTCGAGCCGGTCGCGACCCGGTCACCGGCAAACGCCGGCAGGCGAGCCGGATCTTCAACGGCACCTTGACCGAAGCGAAGAAGGCACGAGCAGCGCTGATCACCGAGGTGAGCAAGGGACGGCACACCGGTACGAAGGCGACAATGAACGACCTGTTCGACGACTGGGTCGTAGAGCTGCAGCGCAAGGGGCGGTCGCCGAACACCGTTCACGGCTACGATTGTCGCGAACGGCGGTGCCCATGCCCGGAATCGAAGCCAACAACAACCAGCTGCCGACGGGGCCGCGGTAAACACGAATATCCATCGCCACGTCAGACATCAGGCGCATCCGCTCTAGGATTTCACGCTCACAGGGGGCGCTGACAAGCCGACATGCTGGGCCGCTTGACCGAAGTGGTTTTCGAGCCGTGCCGCTCCGCCGAGACGACGGAACTCCTGTACGCCGTAGCCAACGACGACAGTCGGCGCGGTCGCCCGCGCCGATGCCGAGCGAAGGGTGCCGTACAGTGGGGCTAGTTCGCCGAAGTAGCTGCCGGGGCCAACCCGGGTGTAGACCTCGTCGCCACCGTCACCCCGGCGACGCACCAACTCCACCTCTCCACGCTCGACGACGTACACGTAGTCACCCGAATCTCCTTCGGAGAACAACAGGTCGCCCTCGGCCAGCTCACGTCGAACCGGCGCAATAGGCCGTGCCAACGTACGAGAAGACAGTTCCACGACCCGATCGGCCAACGGCAGGAGTCTCTCGTCGTGGGTGGCAACGACGACGATGCGGCCAGGGGCGGCGATGGTGCGCAACAAGTGCAGCACCGACTCGACCTGTACGTAGTCGAGGTGCGCCGTCGGCTCGTCAGCCAGGAGCATCAACGGGTCGAGTGCAAGGGCTCGGGCGATGGAAACACGCTGTTGCTGCCCACCCGACAACTGCGCCGGTCGATGGTGCAGCCGGTCCTCCAGACCGAGCCGCCCCAGTAGTTCGGCAGCCCGAGCTCTTCCCTGGCGACCGGTGCAACCGTCGTTCCAGAGCGCCATCGCTACGTTGTCTCGGGCGGTCAGGCTCGCCAAGAGGTTGAACGACTGGAAGACCACGCCGATCGATCGTCGCCGGTAGTCGGCAAGTGCAGAACCCCGCAAGGTGGTGACCTCGACGTCGCCCAACCGGATCGAGCCAGCGGCGGGCGCCAGCAGCGAGGCCAGCGCCGACAACAGGGTCGTCTTGCCACATCCACTCGCACCGAGCAGGAGGACGAGTTCGCCATCATCTGCCTCAAAGGACAAGTTCCGCACGGGCGTGACCTCATACCCGCCGGTGTCGTACCTCAACGTCACGTCCCTCACCGTCAACGCGCTCATGCCGACCTGCCGAAGGCCACGGCAGGGTCGACGCCGACAGCTCGCCGATACCCGATGAGCGAGGCCAGAAGCCCGACAGCGACGGCGACGAGACCGACCTTGAAGACGGCAGTCACCTCGAGGCGCATCGTGAACGGAAACACGGGGGCGAGCAAGAGTGCGGCGGCCACCCCGACCACTAGAGCAGCGGCCGACAGCACGAGGCCATGCAGAGCGACGCTGCCGAACAGGGTCCGACTGGCGACGCCCATCGCCTTCATCACGGCGACATCACGAGTCCGTTCGAGGGCGATCAGGTACACCATCGTCGCCACAATCCCGGCCGCCATGATCCACAGCAACATATCCAGGATCACGACGCTCTGGCGCCCCGACTTCTGCGGTCGGTCAATATCGGCGATCGCCTGCCTGTTGGTCAGCACGCGCATACCGGCAGGTGGGTCGATTGCTCCGGACACCGCAACGCCGTTGGCCACGCGCTGACCAGAAAAGTAGCGATCCTGAACATCCGACAACAGCGCGAAGACGGTGGGTTGACCGAAGTAGTAACTGGCGTCGGCCACCGTCCCGACCACCGTGGCCGAGCGGCCCGCCAACTGGATCTGGTCGCCCGGGTGATAGCCGAGCATCGTGGCCGTCATGACCTCACTCGGGCTCGCCGGCGCACGTCCGTCCGCAGCGACGGGAATACCGAGACCGCCGGACTCGACACCGATGACGAACGTATCGAGGCCATGCAGGATCTCACGTGCCTGAACGAACGGGTCGGCCCGTCGGACACCGGGCTGCGTGCGAAGTTCGTCGACCACCGAAGCGTCGACAAAGGTCATCGTCGTGAACGGTCCGGTCCCACCGTCGGCCACCACCCATTCGTCGGCACCGAACAAACCCACCATGTGACGGCTCTCCCAGGCGAGGTGGGTGACGAAGCCCTGCATCAACAGCGACATGCCGAATGCGAGCCCGGTGGCGGCCACCGCGAGCAAGAAGCGACGTCGCCGATGGAGCAGATCCTGGATGCTGACACGCCACATACCCTCTTTATAACGCCGCCCCGCCCAGGGGACCACCGTGCGGGCTAGTGGACCTCAGTGTGGCTACCACCCACAACCGTCTTGTGCATCGAGCCAAGCGCACGAACCCGATCAATCCCGAAACTTGCGGAGCGAACATGCACGCGAAGCACCCAGTATCACAGCATGCGCCAGCCTGGCGACACCGCACATACCTGGCGAGCTGCATGGCCAAACTGCCCCATAAGACCGATCGGTCCGAGCCCGTGCCTACGCCCGTATAAGTGCCGTTCTGGGGCGCAGAACATCAGCGCAGAATCACTCCGCACGATGATCGAGCGAGGCGCACAGAACTCGCCTCGGTGTCTGCCGGTCCTCCTAGGCCGAGGCCGTATGCCGGCCGTACTTGCGTTGTGCGGCTTGCTTGGAAACGCCGAGCATCGTTCCGATCTCTGACCATGATCGGTTGGCTCGGCGGGCAGCGTGAACCGCATCGGTCACCTCCTCGTCCAGCGCTTCGCGCTGCTCGGCGAGTTTCGCGAGCTGTCGCAGCGCTGAGGTGTCGACGACGACTAGGTCGCCCGGCTTCACCCTTTCAGCCCAACGCTCGAGCGCAGCAGCTTTGCCCGCTCGTGAACTCTCCGTCATGGCGTCCACCATCCTTTCAGGAACTTCGGACGAGCCTGGCGTGGACGGCCTCGCCATAATCATCGACGACCACACCAACTTCCAGCGGTTCGCCGGTGCGTGAGGGGCCGACGAACATCGTGACTGACGGGTCGGACGTTGCGAAGGCGATGAGGTGGTGTCGATAGGCGTGGAGCATGTCGTCGTCGTGGACGCCGTGCTTGCGGGCGCTCGCCTCGATGTCCAATTTCACACGATAGGCCGAGGCAGGAAGGTCGTCAACATGTGTTGACGATGTCCGCCGCACGGCGGAACACCAACGAGTACCAGTTGACACCAACCGGCAGTTCGTCGGCTGCCAGGACCACCGTTCTCGACGAATGTTGCTGCGCCTCGCGTCGCGGGTGCTCTGTATTCGGGTGATGACTCGCTCGATTCCGCTACCCGATCCAGAAATCTCGTCGCGTCTAGACGTGCAGCGCGTCACGAACCTGAGTTTCGAGAGGCATGTGTTGGTGTGAGACCGAACTCACCGTCGCCGGTCGGGCGGATCTGGCGTGCGTTCGGGTTGAAGCCATGGTTGACCGACACGTTCAAACTCTCGGAGGACCCGCAGTTCGTGGACAAGGTCCGTGATGTCGTCGGGCTGTACATGAACCCGCCCGAGCATGCGGTGGTGATGTGTGTCGATGAAAAGACCAGCATTCAGGCTCTTGATCGGACGCAGCCGTCGTTGCCGATGCGACCCGGCCAGATCGAGCGGCGAACCCACGATTACAAGCGTCACGGTGTCACGGATCTGTTCGCCGCGCTGAACTTGGCGACCTGAACCAGTCAGGTCGTGCATCAGACCCGGGCCCAGCATCGGGCAGTCGAGTTCCGCAAGTTCCTCGATCTGATCGACGAGTCCGTCCCGGCCGATCTCGCGGTGCATGTCGTGTCGGACAAATCTTCGACCCACAAGACCCCGGCGATCCATGACTGGCTCCTCAGGCATCCCCGCTTCACGTTCCATTTCACGCCGACCTCGTCATCGTGGACGAACCTCGTCGAGCGATGGTTCGCCGAGTTGACCAGCAAGATGCTCAAACGCTCCGCGCACAGATCGATCGGCGCGCTGACGGCCGACCTGAACACGTGGATCGCAGCCTGGAACGGCAACCCGAAACCGTTCGTCTGGCACAAGACAGCCGACCAGATCCTCGACAGCCTCAAGAACTTGACGAACCTCTGACGCAGGACACTAGTCCGCGATCAGGGTTTGTTGCACTGGCCGGCGCGCTGCTCGTTGCCCCGACATGGCGGCGATGACGACACCACAGGCCGCCACCATCGCCACCATCGCCGTCAACGCCGCAATTGGAAAGGCGGTGTCATCGCCGGTGCCGAGCCACCGCGCGGTGAGCCGCCAGGTCCAGCCACCGACCACGACGCCGACTGGCAGCGCGACGACTGTGACGACTGCCAGCACCACGATCAGTTGCACGAGGATGGTTCGCTTCACCTGTCCTCGGGTGAATCCGATGGCGCGCAGCACGGCGAGGTCGCGGCCTCGCCGTAGGGCGGTGGTTGCCAACGAGTGAGCAAGCGCGGCGAGCAGCAAGATCCCGAGCACGGCCACCAAAAGCAGCGGCATCCCTCGCATCTGTGCGTACCCGCGCACCTCCACCGGCCGCTGCCGGCCGAAGGTGTTGCCTTGGATGAGATCGCCCGCGAATAGGTCGGTTTCGAGCTTCGACGGCTCCAGCGTGTGGCCGGGGGCGGCCGAGACGAGGAAGAAGGTGTTGCCCGTTCCGCCTTCTTGTCCGAGCGCGGTGAGACCGTCGAGTGTCAGCGCCGCGCCGACGCCGAGTCCGGTCGGTTCGGACGACGGATACGGGGCGAACCTGGCAAAGATGCCGACACCCACGACCCGCAAAGTGAGCGGGCGGGTCGGATCGGGGCCGGCCACTTCGATCGAGCCCCCGACATGTGTGTGCAGACTGTGCAAAGTGGTGCGTCCGAGCATTACTTCGTCGGCGCTGGTAGGGGCGCGACCCTCGATGATTGGGATCGACGTGCCCGGCTCGCCATGGCCGAGCCCGACCGCGGGTACGGTCTGCCCGCCGACCACGACCTGACCGAACCACCCCCGCACGACCGAACCGACGTCGGGCTCGGCCGCCAAGCTGTTCGCTACCGAGTCGTGATTGGCGTCGACCGGGGCGACCAGCGCATCCCAGGGCGAGCCATATCGTTCGGGAGTGGTGGCGAAGCGTGTGAGGTTGGCGCCGAACACCATCGCTGCCGTCATGATTGCCAGGAGCAGGATCAGGCTGGACAGCGATCGGATGGGCGAGACGCCCGACCGACCGGGTGGTCCGTCGAGGGCGAATGATGTTCCCACGGTCAACGCCGGCGAGCCTCGACGCCATGGGGGAGTTCGGGCCGATGCCGGAGCGAGACGGCGCGAGGCAGGCCTCGGACGAGCCGCCCGACCTGACGCAGTTGCGGCCGCGACGACCAGCACGACGATGGCTCCAAAGCCCACGAACAGGAACGGGTCGAGCCGCACACCTCTGTCGGTCTCTAGGCGACGAGCGTCGCCAAGAGGGGTGGCGGAGGAGGCCAGCACAGCGATCAGCACAGCCAGCGCGGACCCGCACACCGCAGTCAGGCTGCCCCGCAGCACTGCCGACGCGAGCAACTGTCGATCCGTGAGCCCTAACGCTTTGAGGCTTATGTGATCCTGCGCGAAGCGGCGCTCCTCTCGGGCCAGCGCTTGTGTCAGGACCACGAACCCGGTCAGGGACACCAGCAGCCCGAGCACCGCCAGCGCGAACACGTATGGGCGAAGCGAGCGGTTGGCGCGATCGGTCGCAGCACCGCTGTCCTGCACGACGAACTTGTTGTCTCCGATGATGTGCCTCGCGGCGGCAACGAAACTGGCGACATCAGCCGGGCCATCGCGCAACCGGTACGCCCTGAGTTCGTAGGGCGGGGCCAACTCGGAGTGGAACGCTGCCGGGCCGAAGCCGATGATCGGTGCCAAGGTGAGATCCTGAGGGTCCTTCAAAGCGTCGTCGAATGAGAGCACGACACCTGCAATCGTCACCTCACCCGGCACACCGGTGTCCACCGTCGGCGCCGGGGAGCCGGGTGCAGAGATCTCGTTCCCGAAGTATCGGACCGTGACATGGTCACCGACCTTCAGATGTAGCAGATCGGCTGCTTTCGGGTTGATGACCGCCTCGTCTGGCTTCTGGGGAAGATGGCCGGCGACCAGGCGCGGGCGATCAATGTCACGGAAGTAACCCGGATCGGTGAGGATCACTTGGGCGGCGTTCGCGAAGTCAAAGCTGAGCCTGCCATCGGAGTTGACACGTAGTGCGATCACACCGACGAGATGCGCCGAACGAGCGACCTGCGGCAAGCGGTCGACTCGGTCCCACAAATCAGCAGGGATCTCGGCGATGGGATTGAGATTGACGTCGTACACCAGAGACACAGAGCGGAGCCGAGCCACCACCGATGCAGTGCGTCGTGCCCCCGCACCCGCAGCGAGCCCGATGCCCCCAGCGAAGCCGATGAGCAAGACAAGAGCTACGACCACTCTCCAACGTGCACGCAACTCATTTCGTACACGAAGCCAAAGAACCCCCACGCACCGATCAGACCAACATTCAACGCCACCGTCAAGGAAGTCACCCACCGACCGGGGAGGGATGCCAACACCCCGGAACCTGAGTTTGAGCAGCCATATGTGACGCTCACGGCTTTGCGGGAAGGATGACGTCTCCTTCACCCCTCCAGCGAGGCATGCGGAAGCGTCCCAGCACGCCGGCCACGTCATAGCCTCAACCGATCCCGGCGGGATTCACTTGACACAAAGAGGG
>JANMMQ010000166.1:0-5959 GCA_031373465.1 Ilumatobacteraceae bacterium
TCGCACACGGCCAGCCATCACAGCTTCGACATGAAGAAAGACATGGGCGGCTTGGCGCGCAAGCTACCGGTCACCTTCGCCACCTGGATCGCCGCAACCGCGGCTCTCTGTGGTGTGCCGTTCTTCAGTGGGTTCTTCTCCAAGGACGAGATCATCGACTCCGCCGGCCATTTCCACTACGGGCTGTTCATGATCATCGGTCTCATAGGTGCCTTCATGACCACCGCGTACATGACTCGAGCGACCTACCTCACCTTCTTCGGCGAGCCACGCGGCGCTGCTGCCCACTTCATTGACGGAGACGACGGTCACCATGCTGTTGCCGCGCACGACGACCATCACGTTGTTGCTCACGATTCACACGACTCGCACGATCTCGAGCCCGCCCACGCCAGACCGCTGCCGTTCGCCCCGACCGATTCCTCGTGGCTCATCACTGTGCCGTTGCTGATCCTCGGTTTTCTTGCCGTGGTCTCCGGCTACCTCAATGCCCCTCCGTTCAAGATCCACCTGTTCGAACACTGGCTCGAGTCGTCGATCGGCGTGCAGCTCCCGGAGGGGCCGACGTTCGAGTGGGTCAAGGCGTTGCCGTCGATCGCCATGGTCGTCGCCGGGTTCGCGATCAGTCTTGCGGTGTGCCGGCAGGTGTTCGGTCGGGCCACTTCGCCGTTGAAGGGTCTCACGCAACGCAATCCGGTGCTCGGTGCGGGTTATCGCTTTTTGGTCAACAAGTACTACCTCGACGACCTGTATGAAAAGGTCATCGTCCACGGCATCGCCCATCCCATCGCTGCAGCGGCGTACTGGACGAACCAACGCGTGCTCGATGGCGTCGTCAACGCGGTTGGTATCGGCGGTCGCAAGACCAGCGACTGGGTGTACAAGAACGTCGATCAACGATTGGTGGACGGCGCCGTCAACGGCAGCGGTGCCGTCGCTCGTGGCACTGGCGGCGCGCTGCAGCCGGTGCAGTCAGGCAAGGTCAGCCTTTACGGCGCGCTTCTGTTCGCCAGCGCCGCCGTCGGCGCGCTCGTACTCGTACTCGTCAACAGCTAGAGGGACCCATGGAAGTACTTCAAGACCAACAATGGCTGCTGAGCGTCGGCACGTTCTTGCCGCTGGCCGGTGTGCTGGTGATGCTCTTCATCCCGAAGCGCGACGAGGCCTTGGTCAAAGGCACGGCAATAGTGGCCGCCGCGTCAACTCTGCTCGTCGGTGTGTACACGGCCATCCAGTTCGACTACGGCCAGGCCGCGAAGCAGCAGTTCTTCACCACCAACGGCTGGATCCGACCGATCAAGGCGACTTACACCGTCGGTCTCGACGGCATCAGCCTGCCGCTCTATCTGCTGTCGATGGTTATCACGCTGCTCGTGATGATCTACTCGTGGGACCACATCCCGGCGCCTGGCAATCCCAAGGCCTTCTTCATCTTGATGCTGGTGCTGCAGGTCGGTATGGCCGGCACCTTCGTCGCCCAGGACCTGATCCTGTTCTTCGTCTTCTTCGAGTTGGTGCTGTTGCCGATGTACTTCATGATCGGCGTGTGGGGTGGCGAGAACCGTCAATACGCGTCGCTCAAGTTCTTCCTCTACACGATGTTCGGGTCGGCCTTGATGCTCGTCGCATTCATCGCGTTGTTCGTCGTCACCAAGAACAACAGCGCGACGCCCGAGCTGGCGACCTTCAAGTTCCAGTGGTTCTTGGAGAACGGCGGAGGCGTGGCCAAGAACACGGCGATCTGGATCTTTGCCGGCATGTTCATCGGGTTCGCGGTCAAGGTGCCGATGTTCCCGTTCCACACGTGGCTGCCCGACGCGCACACGGAGGCACCCACTCAGGGCTCGGTCATCCTCGCTGCGATCCTGCTGAAGCTCGGCACATACGGGTTCGTGCGCATCGCCCTGCCGTTCCTGCCTCAAGCAGCCGTGAAGTGGGCGCCTGTCATCGGCGTGCTCGCCGTGATCGGAATCATCTACGGCGCACTCGGCTGCCTTGCTCAGACCGACATGAAGCGACTCATCGCCTTCTCATCGGTCGCCCACATGGGCTTCGTGATGCTCGGGATCTCGACATTGACCACGCTCGGCATCGACGCCGCCATCTTCGGAATGGTGGCGCACGGTCTGATCACGGGCATGTTGTTCTTCCTCGCCGGCTCGGTGAAGGAGCGCTACCACACGCTGCAGATCGGCCGGCTCAGCGGCATGCTGACGCAGATGCCGCGCCTCGGATGGATCCTCGGCTTCTGCGCGATGGCTTCGCTCGGTCTGCCCGGCCTAGCGGGGTTCTGGGGTGAGTTCCCGGCGATCCTCAGCGCGTACAGTCCGGCGGCCGGCCTCAGCCTGGCACTGTTCCGCACGCTGATGGTCATAGCTGCCGTCGGCACGGTGCTGGCCGCCAGCTACCTGCTGTGGCTGTACCAGCGGACAGCGTTCGGCGAGCCGAGCAAAGAGTTCATGCCACACGGCGGCCCTGCGCGCACAGCCGGCGCAGCGTCGAATCCCGATCATCACGACGACATCCACGACGTCACGATCTTCGAGTGGATCGCGTGGACGCCGCTGCTCATCGCCATCGTCGTGTTGGGCGTGTATCCGCAGTTGATGTTCAAGGTCATCGACCCAGCGGTCGAACAACTCACCGCGGTGTTCAGGAAGTAGCGCATGCTCTCGCTGTTGCTCGCTGCAGGCGGGTTCGTCTCGCCGAAGGTCGACTACCACGCGCTCGCGCCCGAGATGGTGCTCGGCGGTGGCATCTGCTTCGTGTTGCTCGTCGACCTCTTCATCGACGAGAGCAAGCAGTGGGTGCTGGCCACACTGTCCGGGTTCGTCCTGCTGGGTGCCTTGCTCCCGGTGGTGACCCTCAGCGTGATCGGCAGCGACATTCGAACGATGTTCGATGACCGCTACGTGATCGACAACTTCAGCTTGGTCTTGAAGGGGCTGTTCCTACTCATTGGTTACGTCGTCGTGCTGCTGTCGACCAACGAGATCGAAGAGGGTGGTTATCACCAAGGCGAGTACTACGTGTTGCTGCTCAGCAGCATCCTCGGAATGGTGATGATGTGTTCGTCGCGCGATCTCATCAGCGTCTTCATCGCCCTCGAGTTCCTGTCGATCCCCGCGTACATGATGGCCGCGTGGCGCAAGCGCGACCGGAAGAGCAACGAGGCCGGCGTCAAGTACTTCTTGTTGGGCGTGTTCGCCAGCGCGGTGATGTTGTACGGGATGAGCCTTCTATACGGCGCGACCGGAAGCACCAAGCTCATAATCATCGGTCAGACGATCACGGGCAAGGGCAAGCTCGGCGGTGTCGAGGTGATGGGCGTCGTCTTCGTGATCGTCGGCTTCGCGTTCAAGGTCAGCGCCGTCCCGTTCCACACCTGGGCACCCGACACGTACGAGGGAGCACCGACACCCGTGACGGCATTTCTCAGTGTCGGCTCCAAGGCTGCAGGGTTCGTCGCCCTCGTGTTATTGGTGTACCTCGCGTTCCCGCTGGCTCCCGACGTGTACCGGCCCTTCATCTGGGTGCTCGCCGCGCTGACCATGACGATCGGCAACGTCCTCGCCCTGCGCCAGACCAATATCGTCCGCCTCCTCGCGTACTCGAGCATCAGCCAGGGTGGGTTCATCCTGATGCCGCTCGTTGTGGCGGGCACCACCCGTTCGAACGAGGCCTCGCTGCGCGCGATCGTCGTGTACCTCATCATCTACGCGGCCACCAACCTCGGCGCGTTCGCCGTGGTCATCGCGGTCAGCAGGAAGACCCGAAGTGGCGAGATCGCCAGCTTCGGCGGGCTGTTCGGCTACGCACCCGGGTTGGCGGTGCTGATGACTGCCTTCCTTGCATCACTGGCCGGCATTCCACCGCTCGGCGGGTGGTATGCGAAGTTCGGCGTGTTCAACGCCGTCCTCACCGCACGAAGTGGCTGGGGTTACAGCATCGCTGTGATCGGCGCGGTCAACGCCGTGATCGCCACCGCGTACTACGTCACGATCATGCGTGAGATGTGGATGAAGCCGGCGCTCGACGGCGATGTGACACCCGTGCGAATCCCGGGTTCCATCAAGGCGGCCCTCGCGATCACCGGTGTCGCAACACTCGTGTTGGGCGTGCTGCCCGGGTTCACCGGTTACGGCGGCATCACCGAGCTCGCCGGTGCTTTCGGCCTCTGACGAAGTTCGTGCAGCCATCGATGCTGCGGACGGCGCCATCCGATTCGACGAGTTCATGCGCCTCGCGCTCTATGGCGAGCACGGCTTCTATTCGACGACGGGTCAAGCCGGCCGCCGTGGCGACTTCATCACCTCTCCCAAGGTCGGCCCGTTGTTCGGCACGGTGCTGGCGCGATGGATCGAGTCCGAACACAGACGCCTCGGCGAGCCCGACGACTTCACGGTCATCGAGTGCGGCGCGGGACCTGGTTCGCTCGCCCGCGCCGTCTTGGCTGCTGCTCCTCGGTGGCGCCACCACTATGTCGCGGTCGAGATCTCGGAGCCTCAAGTTCAACAGCACCCTGAGGGTGTGCTGTCGCTGCCGATGCTGCCGGCGGTCGCCGAAGGTAGTGGAGTGGTCGTCGCCAACGAGCTCCTCGACAACCTCCCCTTCCGCCTTGCGGTGTTCGACGGCGTGTGGCGTGAAGCGGTGGTCTCCATCGGACGCAGCGGTGAGCTGGTCGAGGCCACGGAAGCCGGCGACCCGACATGGAGCTTCTTGCCAGAAACAGCACCGCACGGCGCCCGCGTTCCCATCCAGGACCAAGCCCGAGATTGGGTGACATCCGCTCGGCGGTCGCTTCTGCAAGGCACAGTGCTCGTGTTCGACTACTGCACCGCACGCACGGCGGAACTCGTCGGTCAGCCGTGGCGCAGTTGGCTGAGGACATACCGATCGCATGACCGAGGTGTCCACTACCTACGCGATCCGGGCGGCCAGGACATCACCGCTCAGGTTTGCGTCGATCAGTTGCCTTCACCGTCGACTTTCGAATCCCAGAGCGACTTCTTGCAGCGTTTTGGAGTCAATGATCTCGTCGAGCAAGGACGATCAGCATGGGCGGCCGCAGCGGCACGGCCGGATTTGGCGGCGCTGACCATGCGCAGCCGCGTGCGCGAGGCCGAGGCGCTGCTCGACGTGTCGGGACTAGGAATGTTTGGCGCGATTGCGTGGAGGGTACAGTCCGCCGACACCGCAGCGGGCCGCTGATGGGTTAACCACGAAAAGTACCAGTACGAGCGCACCCGGTGAGTGGGTCGAATGACTTATTCTCGGAGGATTTGTTTGTATCTATTGTGACCCGAGCACGAGGCGGACACGAGAAATCGGCCGCAATTTGGAAGGACAACAATGAGTCAGGTTATTGGTCGCGGCGGTTCTGTTCCAGCGCGTAGGAAGGACCGAACCCGAGTGGCTGCTCTCGTTGCCACGTTCCTCCTCGTGATGGCGGGCGTGATCGTTTCGTCACCCGGGATGTTGACTGCCAGCGCGACCGGCACCACCGTCGACCATTCTTCCGACAACGGCGACGACAACGGCGACGACAACGGGAACAAGTGCGAGAACGAAGACCAGAACGAAGATCAGGACGAAGATCAGGACGAAGATCAGGACGAGAACGCAGACAGCCCTGACGACGCGAAGGAGGATCAGGGCGAGCACGAGACCGACAGCGCGGACGACAACCCCAAGCACGGCGTCGATGATTCGAGTGGTTCGACTGACTCATCTGATTCGAGTGGCGCGACTGATTCGAGTGACGCAACTGCCACTCAGGCTGCCGACACCACCCAGAGCAACGACAACAGCGGAGATACCAACGGCGATGGCACCACCGACAGCAATGGCGGCGGTAAGGACGACCAGGGTAAGGACGACCAGGGTAAGGACGACGAGGGCAAGGACGACCAGGGTAAGGACGACCAGGGTAAGGACGACCAGGGTAAGGACGACCAGG
>JANMMQ010000192.1:0-6063 GCA_031373465.1 Ilumatobacteraceae bacterium
GGGGTCCGCTGGTGATGACCGGGTACAAAGACCTCCCCGATGAGACCGCCGAAGCGCTGTCGGGCGACTGGTTGCACACCGGCGACGTCGGCCGCTTCGACGATGACGGCTACCTGTACATCGTCGATCGGACCAAGGACATGGTGATCACCGGCGGCTTCAACGTCTTCCCACGCGAGGTCGAGGACGTGATGAGCGCACACCCCGCAGTGAGCATGGTCATGGTCATCGGCGTGCCGGATGACAAGTGGGGCGAAGCGGTGAAGGCCGTCGTCGTGCTCCAGCCCGATCACGAGCCCTCGGACGCGCTCACTCGAGAGCTGCAACAGTTGGTGAAGGACGCGAAGGGTTCGCAACAGTCACCGAAGTCGATCGACTACGTCGAGGCCTTGCCGCTCACCCCGGTCGGCAAACCGGACAAGAAGGCGGTGCGGGCTCGGTACTGGAACGACATCGGTCGAGCGGTCTCGTAGACCGCATAGGTTGGATGTTCGCCCCGACGCGTGAACTCTTCAGGCGTTTGGCGCAGGGAGTAACATCCGGAGCGCGCCGACCGCTCTAATGTTTCGCTACGCAGAGTGGGGGACCAGCGAAAGGGGAAGATGAACGAGTTCATCAGGTTCGCGCTGTTGGGGCTAGGTGTAGGCGCCCTGTACGCCTTCGCGTCCCAGGGGCTGATCGTGATCTACCGTGGCACCGGCGTCTTGAACTTCTCACTCGGCGCCACGGCGATCGCCGGCGTATACATGCAGTGGGATTTGCAGGTCCAGCACGGCTGGCCGTTCCTGGCTTCCGCCGTCGTGGGCGTCGCCTGGTCGGCCTTTCTCGGAGCACTCACCCATTGGGTGATCATGAGGCCATTGCGCCGAGCCAGTTCGCTGGTCCGAGTGATCGCCACGCTCGGCGTGCTGGTCACGTTTCAAGCGGCGGTCGTGATCCGGTACGGCACCAACCCTCATCAGGTCGACAGTTGGCTGCCGACGAACCGAGTGACGCTGTGGAGCGACGTCGGGATCACGGTCGATCGCCTGATCCTGCTCGCCATCGGCAGCGCGTCGGCGTTTGGTCTCTGGCTGCTCTACCGATCGAGTCAGTTCGGCCTCGCCACCGAGGCGGTGTCGGAGAGCGAGCGTTCCGCCTCGGCAATCGGGTTGTCTCCCAACAAGATCGCAGTGCTGAACTGGGCGTTGGGGTCGGCGATCGCCGCTGTCGCCGGGATCCTGGTCGTTCCCATCATCACCCTGCAGGTCACGGCGATGACAGCGCTGATCCTGGCCGCGCTCGCTGCCGCATTGGTCGGCGACTTCCGGTCATTCCCGATCGCTACTGCAGCAGGGTTCGCACTCGGCATCGGCCAGGCGCTCGTCGGACGGTTCGCCGACCAGCAGGGCCTCGCACCATCGCTCCCGTTCATCGTCATCATCGTGGTCCTCGTGTTCCGAGGGCGGTCGCTGCCACTTCGCGACTACTACCTCCAACAACTGCCGATGGTCGGCAACGGTCGAATGTCGTGGGACTGGACGCTGTTCGGTTTCGGCACCATCGTCTTCCTGATGTTGACCAAGGAACCGAAGTGGATCGACGCCCTCACTGTGACCTTGGGCGTTGCCATCGTCCTGCTGTCGATCGTGGTGCTCACCGGGTACACCGGCCAACTCTCCCTCGCCCAATACTCGATAGCGGGATTCGGCACGTTTGTTGCGGGACGGTTGGTTGCCGTGTTCCACATCCCGTTCCTCCTCGGACTGGCAGCCGGCGTCGCCGCCGCCGTGCCTCTCGGAATCATCTTCGGTCTTCCGGCGGTGCGAACCAGAGGAATCAACCTGGCGATCGTCACACTCGGCTTGGGAACCACCATCGAGCTGATGCTGTTCAGGAACCGCAGCTACACCGGTGGCGTCCAGGGCACCCAGGTCGGCAACCCCGAGATCTTCGGCTTCGACATCGGATCGATCAATCACCCGGCCCGCTACGGGATCTTCGTGTTGGTGATGGCGATGGTGGCGGTCGTGGTGATTGCCAACGTACGACGCGGCCGTAGCGGCCGACGGCTGATCGCCGTCCGCACCAACGAACGAGCGGCAGCGGCGCTGGGCATCGACGTGATCAAGGCCAAGCTCTTCGCATTCGCGCTGGCGTCTGCGATCGCTGCTTTGGGCGGCGTCGTCATCGCGTTCCGGCTGAGCTCCATCAGCTATCAGTCGTTCACCAACTTCACCTCCATCACGTACGTGGGCCTGGCAATCGTCGGAGGTGTCGGCTATCTGCTGGGTGCGTTCGTCGGTGGCACGATGGCCACGGCCGGGCTGAATCAGGAGATCCTCGAGTCGACGTGGCCCGGCGTGGGACGTTGGATCCAGCTCATCAGCGGGATTGCGATCCTGCTGACAGTGTTGATGTACAAGGACGGCGTAGCCGCCGAGTGGGCCAAGGTCTTCAAACTGGCCAAACGGGCCAGGAAGTGGGGTCGGCCATACATCATCGAGCTCGCCGATGTCGCCGATCCCAGAGCTGCTACCGAGGAACATGCACGCGTGGCACCACGGACACTCACCTTGGAGGGATTGACGGTGCGCTACGGGGTGGTGACTGCCGTCAACAACGTGAGCTACCGGCTCGAACCTGGCACCGTCACCGGCCTGATCGGCCCCAACGGCGCCGGCAAGACGTCACTGATCGACGCCATCAGCGGATTCACGCGGGCCGAGGGCCGAGTGCATCTCGACGACCTCGACCTGTCGAAGGCTCCGGCAATGAAGCGTGCCCGGGCCGGTGTGGCCCGGTCGTTCCAGTCGCTCGAGCTGTTCGAGGACTCGACGGTGTTCGAGAACCTCAGCGTGGCCGCCGACCCGCAGGATCTTCGCTCGTATGCGCTCGATCTGATCTGGCCGATCAATCCACCGCTCCCGCCAGAAGTGGTGCGGGCCGTCCTGGAATTCCAACTCGACCATGACCTGCATCGCGATGTGAGAGACCTTTCCTACGGGAAGCGGAGGCTGCTGGCCATCGCCCGGGCCGTGGCGATGAGTCCCAGCGTGCTCCTGCTCGATGAGCCGGCCGCCGGCCTCAGTTCGACCGAGAGCACCGAGCTGGCCAGGGTGGTCCGCCGTTTGGCCGAGGAATGGGGGATGGCGATCCTGGTCGTCGAGCACGACATGAACTTCGTGATGGGCGTCTGTGACCAGGTGATGGTGCTCGACTTCGGGAACCTCATCGCCTCGGGCCCGCCCGAGCAGATTCGTTCCGACCCGGCAGTGATCGCCGCCTATCTCGGCGACGACAGCGACAACGCACCCGACGACGGACTCGACGTCGCGTCGCCATCGCCCGCCTCGGTTGCAGGTCGTGTGTCATGAGGCAACCATTGTTGGAAACACGCAACCTCAAAGCCGGCTACCTCAGCCGAGAGGTGGTTCGAGCGGTCAACCTCACGGTCTATCCCGGCGAAGTCGTATGCCTGCTCGGCCCCAACGGTGCGGGCAAGTCGACGACCCTGCTGACGATCGCCGGCGAGCTGGATCCAGTCGACGGTCTCGTCATGTTCGACAACGTGCCGACCTTCACGCCGATGTATCAACGGGTGCGCGACGGTCGGATGGGCGTGGTCACCGAGGAACGGCTGGTGTTCACCAAGATGTCGGCCCGCGACAATCTGCGGATCGGCGGGGGATCGGTGGAAGGCGCGTTGGCGCTGTTCCCGGAGCTGGAACCGCGACACTCGGTCCGTGGTGGGATGCTCTCGGGCGGCGAACAGCAAATGCTGGCCCTCGCACGGGCTCTCAGCCGCAATCCGTCGCTGCTGCTCGCCGACGAACTGTCGCTCGGGTTGGCGCCGAAGATCGTCGACCGCCTGCTCGGGGCGGTCCGGACTGCGGCCGACGAGCGTGGCACCGGGGCGTTGATCGTCGAGCAGCATGCCCACAAGGCGCTGAAGTACGCCGATCGGATGTACATGATGGCCCGCGGCCAGATCCTTCTCGAACTCCCGGCCGCCGAGGCAATCCAACGCCTCGACGAGATCGAGGACGCCTACATGCGCGGTACCTCCGAGACCGAAGAGGACCACCTCGAGCGGCTACGGCGGAAGAACAAGAAGAAGGCATGGAGGCGTCTGCGAGTGCGCGAGCGCGAGTTGGCACGTCTCACAGGCAAGATCGTCTCCACCAGGAGGGAAGAGGATGATGAGTACTACTTCGACGCCGAACAGCAGCGACGTGACTGGTCGCAGCAGGCGAGGCGGTAACTGACCATGGGTTACCGCACCGCAGAACTACCACCCGTCGACCTCGACGACTTCGCCAAGATGCCGTTCTTCCCGCGGATGAAGATGCTGCAGCTCCACTGGGTGCAGTACGGCTTCGGCACCCCGAAGCAAACCGTCATGTTCTACGTCTGGAAGATCTTCTACTACGCGTTGTTCGGGCTGATCTTCTGCGGCGCGTTCACCAAAGGGCTGGAGTTCAACAACATCGCCGGTTGGTGGGACGAGCCGATCCTCTACCAGAAGCTGATGGTCTGGACGATCCTGTTGGAGATCATGGGGCTGGCCGCGACATGTGGCCCTTTGGCGTTCCACTTCGATCCGCCCATCGGGGGAATCCTGTACTGGTGGCAGAACGACACCTTGCGGGTTCCTCCGTATCCGAACCACGTCCCGTTCACGAAAGGCAATCGGCGCACACCGTGGGACACCGGCCTCTACAAGTTCATCGTCTTCTGGCTGATCATGATGATGTTCCTGTCCGGCACCCACGACGTCGCAGGGCTGCCGGAAGGATCGGCAGGTGTGCTACCCCAATGGGCGCTGGTGACGTACTGCTGCCTGATCATCTTGATGGGTCTGCGCGACAAGGTGGTGTTCCTGTCGGCCCGCTCCGAGCAGTACGTCCCGACCATGTTGTACTTCGGGCTGTTCGCCAACTTCCACGACATGATCATCGGCGCCAAGATCGCCATCGTGGTGATCTGGATGGGGGCCGGCTTCTCGAAGCTGCAGCACGGGTTCTCCTCGACCGTGGCGATCATGGTCCAGAACACGCCGTGGATGGTGTCCCAGCGGTTCCGCAAGGCGACGGTCAAGGACTACCCGAACGACATCCGGCCATCGAGGCTCACGCACGCCGTGGCCCACATCGGTGGAACCACTTGCGAGATGATCATGCCGCTGGTGCTGTTGTTCTCGCCGTGGCCGTGGCTGACGTGGATCGCCATCGTTTCGCTGTGGATGCTCCACACCTTCATCATCTCGACGATTCCGTTGGCGGTGCCGTTGGAATGGAACGTGTTCTTCATGTTCGTTGTCGCATTCCTGTTCGGCAACTTCTCCGCCGGTGACGGCTACGGCGTCGGCGACATGACTCCGTACCTGCTGGTGATCGTGGTGTGCGTCGCCCTCGCCCCGATCATTCTCGGCGCCCTTCGGCCGCAATATGTCTCGTTCCTTGTCGGCATGAAGCAATACGCGGGCAACTGGTCGGCGGCCACGTTCTCGTTCCGCAACAAGTCGATGGAGGACCGGATCAACCAGCGGATCGTCAAGGCCGCCGACAACCAGATCGACCAGATCGAGCCGCTTTTCGGCAAGGAGATCTCGGAGATCTTCATCCAGAAGGCGGTGGCGTTCCGGATGATGCACCCCATGGGACGCATGCACATCTCGGCGCTGATGCGCCACACCGAAAGCCTTGACGATCGGGTGCAACGCGAGGGCGAGTTCGTCAGCAACGTCCTCACCGGTTGGAACTTCGGCGACGGCCACTGCCTCGACGAGCGACTGATCGAGGCGCTGCAGGAGCGCTGCCAGTACGAACCGGGCGATGTCGTCGTGGCGTTCACCGAGTCGCAGCCGGCCTTCAGCAAGAAGGTGCAGTATCGGGTGATCGACGCCGCGCTCGGCACGGTCGAGAAGGGTTGGTATCACAACGACGATGCCTTCAACGAGCAGCCGTGGCTCCCCAACGGCCCGATCCCGCACACGATCACCTGGACGCTGCCGGGCTATGTGGCACCGGGCGTCCCCCACCCCGGCAGCGGCGGCCGAGTGTGAGTTGAGGCGCACACATC
>JANMMQ010000311.1:0-8370 GCA_031373465.1 Ilumatobacteraceae bacterium
GAATTCGAAGGTGACGTCGGGCAGACCATCGCCGTTGTGGTCGACGAGGATCTTGTACAGCACGTCGGAGCCGAACTCGTAGAAGTTCGGACCGCCTGCGGGATCCTCGAACGGGATGTAGTTGGCGATCAACGTGACGTGATCGGGTCGATCGGGACTGACGAATGCATAGACGTCTGTGCTGTCTGCGACGGGATCCTTGGCCATCTCCGGCGCTTCGCGTTGTGATGACATGTCGAACTACCTCCGTCCCTGTCGAATGATCTTCTGGACTCTGCCAACCAACACCTTGTCGCGAACGACGACTTCGTCACCGTCGACAAGGACTGCGACCTCGCCGCTGGCCGCGTCGCGTACGAACACCACAACCGGTTCGGCTGCCGTCGTTTCGTGCGCTGTCATGCTGTGATGGTCGACTCCCGTCGACACCACATCGGCTGTGCTCTCGCCGGCGGCCTCCGCCGTCCCGTGCAGCACGACGGCGCCCGCAGCCGCAGTGCCCCCAGCTTGAAGGAAGTTCCTTCGTGATAACGATCCCATTGGGACCCCCTTTGTCATCGGGCGTCGGGTCTGGCGCCCCTTGCGACTTGTTCGCAGCGAGGATCACATCGGATTGGTCAGATTTCGGGGAACTTCGTCTCAACCGGGCCAAGAGAGGCCGGCACGAAGCACCGCTCGTTCGACCGCGTCGAACAGCTTGTCGGTCGACCCCGCGCAGGCGGCGAGGTCATCACGATCGAGCAACGGCACGATCCGATCGGCCGTCTTAGCGACGACGACGGGCAGCTCGTTGCCCGTCGCTGCCCTGACCGAATCGGGCTGGTCGTCGCGGTGGTATATGTCGAAGTCGACAGGCAGAGCGGCACGGCACTTCACCCAATCGGACCGCTGCCGGATCACCCTGTGAGTGATGTCGCAGAGCGCGCAGTGAGCGCGTCCGAGCCGGGCGCCGAGCCAATAAGCCAACTCGCCGCGTATGGTGCCGTCGGCGTCGTACACACCGATCAGCCTGACAATCTCACCGACGATCGGCTCTTCACTCATGCAACATCACCATGGACAGTAGAAGAACACCGTTCGAGCCGGCGGCCTCGCGCTGGAAGCGCCGTGCCCGCACCGTTCCAGCGATGCTGTTCATCACGGCTGCCGGCATCGTCTTCTTCCCCGTTCTCGTCGTCGTCGCCGCGGCAGCGGACGTTGCGAGACGGCGGTATCGACTCCCGACCCTTCGGCTGCTGATCTTCTTCTCTCAATACGCGATCAACGACAGCGCGGAGATCTTGCTCGCGCCTGTCTATTGGGTTCTCGGCGGATTCGGCCGCAGGCTTGGTCATCCAAGATCCATGCGACGGCACGAGCGACTCCAGTCGTGGTCGCTGGAGGTTCTGGCGCGTCGTGCCGAGAAGTATCTGGGGCTTGGCGTGGACATCGATCCTGAATCGTCGGCGGCGCTGCGCCCCGGACCGGTCATCGCGATGTGCCGCCACGTCCACTTTGTCGATGCTTCGCTGCCGACGCTTCTGTATCAACGGCTCGGCTACCGCACACGCGGTGTGATCATGGCCGAGTTGCTCGCCGATCCCGGTTTCGATCTCATCTACAGCCGCACCGGGTCCGTGTTCATCCCTCGTGGCGATGGTCCACTCGCCCGCGAGTTGCTCAGCAAGATCGGTGACGGAATGAACGGGTCATCGGCAGTGGTGATCTTTCCCGAGGGCCGTTTGTTCCGCGAGGATCGACTTGAACGTGCACTCGCCCGTTTGAACGCGAACCCGTCAGAAAGGACCGCACGCCTTGCCGGACTTCGTCATGTCCTTCCTCCACGACCCGGCGGGGTGCTCGCGCTCCTCGAATCCATGCCCGACACCGATGTCGTGATCATCGCCCACACCGGCCTCGACCAATTTCCGACGTTCGCGGATCTCGCCCGCTGTGTGCCTCTGCGCGATCCGATTCGGGTCGTCGCCTGGCGTGTGCCGGCGGCCGACATCCCGAACGATGTCCTCGGACGCGCAGCGTGGCTCGACGAACAGTGGCTGCGGGTGGACACCTGGATCGGTGGCGGTACGCCACCGTGAGTCACGGATATTGCCTGCTCCGGTTTGACGATTTACCAGACGGGTAAACCAGTGTTGTTCGACGCCGTGTCGAAACGAACAAAGGAGTTCCCCCCAAATGATCGGTTTCATTCTGTTTCTGCTCATCATCGGACTCGTCGCCGGATTCCTGGCCAGGGCATTGGTGCCGGGCAGGGACGCGATGGGCGTCGGTGCGACCATCCTCCTCGGGATCATCGGATCCTTCGTCGGCGGATTGCTCGGATATGTCCTCTTCCATAAGGACGGCCAGGACGGCGCGTTCCAAGCTTCCGGCCTCATTGGCTCGATAATCGGATCGATCGTCGTGCTGTTGATCTACCGTGCTGTACACGGCAGGTCCAGCAGCCCCCTTCACCGCTGAGCGGGATCTATCAACTCGCGTGGAACGATCCGCGGTCTGACCGCGGATCGTTCCGCGTGATGATTTGAGTTGGCGGCCCGACGAGAACCGCTCCGACGAATCACCTGCCCAGCCAGCCGTCGCCACCGCCGAGCCAGCACGTAATCGTGTCCCTTCCTCCGTTGGTTCGGAGTGAGGATCTTGACAATTCTCAGACACAGGCTCTTTAGTCCCGGCGCAGATTGCCGATGAAACCTCCGTGAGGCGGATGACAGTCGGCTATCTGCTGCTTTCTGTGGCAGCGGCGATGGCTTACTTCATCGTGCCCACGACACCTCTTTCCAAGCTCCTCCTGTACAACGGGATCGGGCTGGCAGCAGTGATCGCAACGCTGGTGGGCATTCGCCACAAGAGCCCGGAGACCCGGGGAGCGTGGAAACTGATCGTCGCGGGTCTGATCTCATTCCTCGCCGGTGATGTCTGCTACTACATCCTCGACGCTGTCAACGAGACCGCACCGTTTCCCTCAGCGGCGGACGCCCTCTATCTGTGCATGTATCCGCTTGTCATCTGCGGACTTCTGAAGCTCATTCGCCAGCGCTCACCCGGACGCGACTCGGCGTCGTTGCTCGACGCCGCGATCGCCGCTGTCGGCACGTTCGCTGTGCTCGGGGTCCTGTTCATCGATACGTACGTCTCCGATGGTTCGATGCAGTTCGCCGGCCGCCTGATCTCGGTGTGCTACCCCGTGATGGATGTCGCCCTTGTGGCTGTCGCTGTCCGCCTCGTCGGCGTGCTGCCTCTTCGCCGTCCCGCATACGCCCTGCTGACAGCCGGCCTGTGCAGCCTCCTGGTGGCCGACACCATCTATGGGGTGCTCAACTCGGCCGGCACGTTCGAGACAGGCGGGTTCGCGGATCTGTTCTGGCTCGGTTTCTACGTGCTGGTCGGCGCAGCTGCATTGCAGGCCTCAGTTGCGGGAACCGCGCAGGTGCGCAAATCTTCGAGCCAGATCTCGAAGTCCCGGCTGGTGATGCTGTGCCTCATCACCCTCGCTGTCCCGATGATCGACCTGGTCTGGGGACGGCAGTCCGACAAGGTGCTGACAGCCCTGACCTCGATGGTGATGTTCGTGCTCGTTCTCGGTCGTCTCGGCGGTCTCATGGGCGTGGTCCTGCGCAGTGAGCAGCGGGCCCGCCTGGACACGTTGACCGGGCTTGCCAATCGTCTGCTCTTCGACGAGCACGTGGCCAACTCCGTCGAACGCGGCGGCGATGGGATCATCGCCGTCTTGTTCGTCGACCTCGATGACTTCAAGGTGGTCAACGACAGCATCGGCCATCAGGCCGGTGACGACCTGCTGATCGCTGTCGCCGATCGACTGCGGTCGTGTGTGCGGGCCGAAGACCTCGTCGCCCGGTTGAGCGGCGACGAGTTTGCGGTCTTGCTCGAGAGTGCTGTGGATCAGGACGAGGCGATGAACGTCGTTCGCCGGCTGCAGGAGAAGATGCGGTTGCCGGTGTTCGTCGGTGGTCGTGAAGTGTTCATCTCCGCCAGCATCGGGCTGGTCGTCGAGCCACGGTCCCTGGTCGAGCGCCCGCAGGCATTGCTGCAGGCAGCGGACGTGGCGATGTACCGAGCCAAGAGCAAGGGCAAGGGTCGGTTCGAGATCTTCGACCACGAGATGTACAAGGAGCAGCTCGAGCTGCTGGATCTCAAGGGTGACCTCGCCGTGGCGTTGGAGCGCGGAGAGTTCGAAGTCTTCTATCAACCCATCGTCGACATGGGCGACGCGCGAATCGTGTCGATCGAAGCGTTGATCCGTTGGCATCACCCGCTGCGTGGGCTCATCACACCGGACCGGTTCATCTCCATCGCCGAGCAGACAGGCCTCATCGTCCCGATCGGACGTTGGGTCCTCCGCGAGGCGTGCCAACAGCTCAGCAGATGGCAGAGCCAATTTCCCGGAACTGCGCCGAGTGCCATCAGCGTGAACCTGTCGGCACGTCAGCTGCACGATCCCGATCTCGTCAAGGACGTGATGGATGCGCTGGCGATGTCGGGGCTCGATCCGTGGCAACTCACGCTGGAGCTGACCGAGAGCATGATGATCGACGAGTTCGATCGTGCCAGCCGAATCCTCGAGCAGCTCAGGGCCAACCGCGTCCAGATCGCCATCGACGACTTCGGCACAGGATTCTCGTCCCTGAGCTATCTCCGCCGGCTTCCTGTCGACATCATCAAGATCGACCGGTCGTTCGTGATGGAGATGCGCAAATCGGCGACAGCCGAGGCGTTGGTCCGGATGGTCATCGACCTCGCCAAAGTGCTCGATCTGCGAACCGTCGCTGAAGGAATCGAAGATGGGGCGCAGGCCGAGCAGCTGTCGATGCTGCTCTGCGACGAGGGCCAGGGTTACTTCTTCGCACGACCGCAGCCGGCAGCCGAGATCAAGGCGCTGTTCACCTCGCAGAGGCAGGGTCACGACGAGTCCAACAATGCACTGCCGCCTGCCAACCGCTCCGTCCTCGAGCTCGACGTCGATGTCGTCGAGGGAGTTCGTGCCCTGGCCGATCTCAGCGCCGACATCGGCGCGTTGCACTCCGAGCTCGGAGTTCCCGTCAACGCTCGGCTTCGCTGGCTACAGGTCTGGTCGTCACTCGAGTCCGGTTGGACGCCGTGGGCCGTGCTGGTTCGGGCGCGCGACACGGGGCGCCTCTGCGCCGCTGCCTTGCTGGCCAAGCGCCGCACGGAGGCCGGTTACGAGGTGGTGGCGATGGGCCACGGCGTGTTCGGGGCAATCCGACTGGCAGCACGTGAGGGAGCTGCCGCTCATCTGCTCGCTCAAGCTGTGAATCACCAGCTGGCGACTCTGCCTGATGCTTGGACGCTGACACTCGACAACCTCCCTGACGACGATCTCGCCGGGCAGTTCTTGATCGACCTGCTGCCCAACGCGACAGCCACCCCCGTTGCCGGTGTCCCGTTCGTCGACATGGCAGCTTTCCGAGATTCGGCCGACCCGTACACGCAGAACATGCGACGGCAACTTCGCAAAGCAGAGAACCGGTTGGCGACCGACGGACTCGGCGTCGACATCCAGTTCGCACGTACCGAGCCCGAGATCAGGCTGCTGCTGCCGCGTCTCGAGCGGATCCACGTCGACCGCGACCATGCGGCCGGCCGGGCGAGCGACCTCGACGACCCGAACATCCGCGAGCTCTGGCGCCAGCTGATCTTGGCTCACACCGTTGGTGATCAGATCGAAGTCGCCACTTTGAGCATCAACGACTCCATTGTGGCGTACGTCATCGGAATCCGTGATGACCGGACGTACCGGGTGTTCGACGGCCACTTCGACACGACCTGGGCGCGCTACTCCCCAGGGCGACTGATCGAGTGCGCCGTTCTGCAACATCTCGTCGCCGAGGATCGCTACGACACCGTCGACTGGATGCTCGGTGTTGCCGCCGAGAAGATCCTCGTAGCAACGGGCACGAAGGACGGGCTCGTGCTGAGAGCTGCCTCGCACAACGCAGTGCGCACCGATGCGTTGCTGACCTCACGCGCGTTCTGACGCGCTACTTGCGCTCTAGCTCATCAAGAGTCGTTCACGCTCTCGGTGCGAAAGGTCTCCAGCGGGACTGCGCGCGCCAGGAAGATGCACTAATTCATAGACCGCGCCGGAGGATGAGGTCGGCGACGAGGCCCGTCCAGCCGGTCTGATGCGATGCCCCCAGTCCGCGCCCGGTCTGAGCGTGGAAGTACTCGTGGAACGGGATCATCCGGCTCCACACCGGATCCTCCAAGAACTTCTGGTCGGCTCCGTACACGGGGCGGTGGCCGTCAGCGTCACGCGCGAAGATGTCGACCAAACGCTGCCCGAGCCTGTCCGCAACCTGGCCGAGCGTCAGCTCGAGACCGGACCCGGTGGGATACTCCACAACGAAGTCGTCGCCGAAGAACCGGGCGAAACGACGGATCGCCTCGATGACTATGTAGTTGAGCGGGAACCAGACGGGCCCGCGCCAGTTCGAGTTACCGCCGAACAAACTCGTCGTCGACTCACCCGGTGAGTAGTCGACGGTGTAGGTCACGCCGCCGAGGTCGACCGAGAACGGATCGTCGCCATGCGCCGCCGAGAGGGAGCGGACACCGTACGTAGAGAGGAACTCGTTCTCGTCCAGCAACCGGCTCAAGATCCGCCGTAGCCGATCTGGCGAGACGATCGAAAGTAGCCGGCCCTCACCGTCGCCGCGTTCGTGCATGTTGAACAGCTCGGCATAGTCAGGCCGATTCTCCATGAACCACCCAGTGCGCGCTGCGAACCCCTTCAGCTTGCCGAGGGTCTCGCGGCCGAGTGTCGTGGTCGCGGCGAGCGGGAGCAGACCGACCATCGATCGCACCTTCAGCGGGATCCGGTCCCCGGTGGCCGTGGCCAAGACGTCGTAGTAGAAGCCGTCTTCTTCGTTCCACAGCCCACGGGTGTTCATCGCCTGTCCGATGAGCGCGAAGTGCTCGAAGAACTTCGTTGCCAGGTCCTCGTACGTCGGATCATGTCGGGCGAGCGTGAGGGAGATCTCCAGCAGGTCGAGGCAGTACATCGCCATCCACGAGGTGCCGTCGGACTGCTCGAGTGCGCCGGCGATCGGCAGAGGCGCGGAGCGGTCGATCGGGCCGATGTTGTCGAGTCCGAGGAAACCACC
This sequence comes from Ilumatobacteraceae bacterium, assembly GCA_031373465.1. Taxonomy (GTDB): domain Bacteria; phylum Actinomycetota; class Acidimicrobiia; order Acidimicrobiales; family Ilumatobacteraceae; genus JAENVT01. The sequence continues at coordinate 7,146 of JANMMQ010000311.1, forward strand.
GGCGAACACGTTGTTGCCGTCGGAGTCCTTGCGGTTGACCCACCAGGTGAAGTTGAGCAGGAGCTTGTGCATCATTCGCTCGAGGAAGTCGTAGTCGGTGCCGCCGTCGATCTCGAACACGCGCAGAGCTGCCCAGGCGTGAACAGGTGGATTCGCGTCACCGAACTCCCATTCGTAGGCCGGCAACTGGCCGTTCGGATGCATGTACCACTCACGGCACAACAGGATCAGTTGTTCTTTGGCGAACGTCGGATCGACATGGGCGAGAGCGACTGCGTGGAAGCCGAGATCCCAAGCCGCGTACCAGGGGTACTCCCACTTGTCGGGCATCGAGATCACGTCGCGGTTGTTGAGGTGACGCCAACCCGAGTTGCGCCCAGTGCGGCGGGCCGCGGGTGGGGCCGCCTGCCCCGAGTCGCCATCCAGCCAACGGGCGACGTCGTAGTGGTAGAACTGCTTGGACCACAACATTCCGCTGAGCGCCTGGCGCAGCACGGTTGCCTCGTCAGCGGTCGTCGATGCCGGGGTCAGCGAGGCGTAGAACTCGGCTGCTTCGACTTCACGGGCGGCCAGCACATCCGCTGATGAGCGATCCGGCGGGATGTCGTCGCGATGCAATCGGACCGTGATCTCCTCGGTGGCACCACCCGCCACCTCCACTCGGTACCACAAAGCCGCCTTCGTACCGACCTGTGCCGGGTTGGTGACGTCGCTGCCGCCAACGACACGGTCGTTGATCGCATCCTTCGGAAAGGGGGCGCCCTGCGAGTTCCACAGCCGGCGAGCGTTCGATTCGTTGTCACAGAACAACGCCTGCGGCGATCCATCTGCTGCGAGGCGCATGCTGGGAAGCGAGTGGTGAGTGGTGACCAACCCGCTGTCGCCCGGAACAATGCTGGGCTTGCGGTCGTCGTCTCCCCATGACCACGTGTTGCGGAACCACAGGGTCGGCAGAACATGAAGGGTCGCGACGTCGGGACCAGCGTTGCGAATGGTGACACGAGCAACGATGTCGTCGACGTCACCCTTCGCGTAGTCGACAACGACGTCCCAGTAACGGTCGTCGTCGAAGATGCCGGTGCCAAGCAACTCGAACTCCGGGTCGTGCCAGCCGCGGCGGGCGTTCTCGTCGACGAGTCGCTCGTACGGGAACGGTTGTTGTGGATAGAAGTATCGCCACCTCATCCACGAGTACGTCGGCGTGCAGTCCTCGTAGAACCAGTAC
>JANMMQ010000341.1:0-16277 GCA_031373465.1 Ilumatobacteraceae bacterium
CGGGCGATGGTGTCGGTGTGCGTGTAGCTGAAGACGTGGCCGATGTGCAACGCACCACTGGCCGTCGGCGGCGGTGTGTCGATGGCAAACACCTGGTCACGGGTCGCGGTGCGGTCGAAGCTGTATATGGCTTCGGTTTCCCACCGCTGCATCCAGCGGTCCTCGATACCGTCGAGCGACGGCTTGTCGGGGATCTTCGACTCAGAAGCAGACATGGTTCGTCAAGGCTACCGATCGTCTGTCAGCGCCAGGACTCCAATTCGCGTACGAATGTGACCACTGGAGTGATAAGTGTGTACTCATGGATGTCGATCGTCTGGCTGAAGGGATCGAGGAGGGCTGGATTACCCCGCCTGTCAAGCCGGGCTCCCTCACTCCCGCGAAGACGTTTGGATCCACCGAGCGGATCTTGGATGTGTTGGATCAAGACCGTGGCGACTGACCCCGGCGATGATGACCTACGTCGGCGGCCGGCGTAGCGCGGCGCGAACGCGATCGGACCAATCGATCGATTCGGTCGACACGCCCTGCGCTTTCATCTCGCTGCGTTGCACGGCAAGTGCGTCGGCAGCGTCGGCTGCGCCGACATCTTCCAACCAACCCTGGATCTCGCTTCGCAGGTGCGAGGTCAGTGCAGGGCTGGCCCCGCCGGTGCTGACGGAAACCGTTATCGGTCCGGCTCGGGCGACGGCCGGCAGGATGAACGTGCAGTTGGCCGGATCGTCGGCGGAGTTGACCCAGATCCCGCGGCTGGCGGCGTCAGCGGCCACTTTGGCGTTGACCGCAGGATCGTCGGTCGCCGTGATGACCAATCGAGCCGTGCTGAGATCGTCCGGCTCGTAGGCCCGGGCGACCACTTGCACGGGTAGTTCGCGGATCTCGTCGGTGGCAGCAGGAGCCACCACGGTGACGTCGGCATGGGCGTTGAGCAGGCCTTCGATCTTACGCAAAGCCACCGCGCCGCCCCCGACGACAACCACATGGACTCCGGTCAGGTCGAGCACGATCGGGTAGTCGAATGACACCTCGGGAGGCTACCAACGATGAATTGCACTAATCTTGATCGAATTAGTCATAATTAGGTATACTTCCGGGGTGAGCCTGCTCCAACTCCCCGCGAACGTCGAGCGGTTGCACCCCTCCGAGGTCCTGCGCTGGGCTTTCGACACGTACGGGGTCGAGAACGTGGCCGTTACGTCGAGCTTCGAAGATGCCGTCCTGGTTCATCTCGCGGCCAGTGCCAATCCAGCCGCCGACATCGTCCTGCTCGACACGCAGTACCTGTTCGCCGAGACGTGGTGGCTCGCCGAGCAGATGCGGGACAAGTTCGGGATCAACCTTCGCGTCGTCACCCCAGTTCCGGAGGTTCAACGCGACAACCTGTGGCAAACCGATGTCGAGGCCTGTTGCGCGGTTCGCAAGGTCGAGCCTCTGAATCGTGCGCTCCAGGGCAAAGCCGCATGGGTAACTGGCGTCCGTCGCGTCGACGGCCCGACGCGCGCCAACGCGCCAGTCGTCAGTTACGACATCGGCCGCAACCTGGTGAAGATCAACCCGCTGGCTGCGTGGACCGACGACGACATGTCGCTGTATGCCGAGATCAACCAGTTGCCGGTCAATCCGTTGAGCGCTCGCGGCTACCCGTCGATCGGCTGCTGGCCGTGCACGCGCCCGGTCGCCGAGGGTGAGGACCGGCGTGGCGGCAGATGGGCCGGCAATGCCAAGACCGAATGCGGCCTGCACGTATGAACGCGACGGCCAGTCCTCATCTCGAATCACTTGCCGACGAGGCGGTCACGATCATTCGCGAGGTGGCGACGGAGTGCGAGAACCCCGTCCTGCTGTTCAGCGGCGGCAAGGACTCTGCGGTGTTGCTGCACCTCGCGGTGCTCGCATTCGCGCCGGCCAAGTTGCCCTTCCCGGTGATGCATGTCGACACGGGTCACAACTTCCCCGAGGTCATCGAGTACCGCGACGACTTCGTCCGGCGCGTCGGCGCGCGGCTGGTGGTGGCCAGTGTGCAGACGTCAATTGACACCGGCCGCGTTGTCGAAGACCCGGGCCCGCGGTCCAGCCGGAACCGTCTCCAGTCGGTCACACTGCTCGACGCAATCACCGAGCACGGGTTCGACGCAGCATTCGGAGGCGGCCGCCGCGACGAGGACAAGGCGCGTGCCAAGGAGCGCATCCTGTCGTTTCGCGATCGTCATGGTCGATGGGATCCGCGCAACCAACGTCCCGAGCCGTGGGATCTGCTCAACGCCCGCATCCGCAAGGGTGAGCAACTCCGTGCATTCCCGTTGAGCAACTGGACCGAGCTCGACATCTGGCAGTTCATCGCGGCCGAGCAGATCCCGTTGCCGAGCATCTACTACTCGCATCAGCGCGAGGTCGTCGTCCGCGACGGCATGTTGCTGGCCGTGGGTGGGCCGGTGGAGCTCGAGCCCGGCGAGCAGTCCTCGATCGAAACTGTCCGGTACCGCACGGTTGGCGATGCGAGTTGCACCGGCGCCGTTCGATCGAGCGCGGCCACCATCGACGAAGTGATCGCCGAGGTCGCCGTTGCACGAATCACCGAGCGCGGCGCAACCCGTGCCGACGACACGTTCAGCGAATCAGCCATGGAAGACCGTAAACGAGAGGGCTACTTCTGATGACTTCGACACTTCGCATCGCGACTGCCGGCAGCGTCGACGATGGCAAGAGCACGCTGATTGGTCGCCTGCTGCACGACACCAAGACGGTGTTCGAGGACCAGCTCGTGGCCCTCGAGAAGGCCAGCCGCCGGTACGGCGACGGCGAGAGGAACCTCGCGCTCCTGACCGACGGCCTGCGTGCCGAGCGCGAACAGGGCATCACCATCGACGTCGCCCACCGCTACTTCGCAACTCCCCGGCGCAGCTTCATCGTCGCCGATACGCCCGGCCATGCGCAGTACACGCGGAACATGGTCACCGGGGCCTCGACGGCCGACGTCGCCATCGTGCTCGTCGACGCCCGCCACGGTGTGCTCGAGCAGACCCGCCGGCATGCCTTCATCGCCTCGCTTCTCGGAGTCAAGGCCATCGCTCTTGCCGTCAACAAGATGGATCTCGTCGAGTGGGACGAGGGCGAGTTCGACTCGGTGGTCAAGGACCTCGCTGGATACGTCGAGGCGCTCCCGACGCCCGTTCCTGTTGTGGCCTTCCCGATCAGCGCGCTGCACGGCGACAACGTGGTGACGTTGTCGCTGCACTCGCCGTGGTACGAGGGCACGACGTTGCTCGATTGGCTGGAGACGTTCGACGCTTCTACGGTCGGTCAGGTCGCGCCACGCCTCGACGTGCAGCGCGTGATCCGGCCGCAGGGCTCCGACTTCCGCGGCTTCGCCGGCCGGCTTGCCGGGGGCAGTCTGTCTGTCGGCGATCAGGTCACCGTGCTGCCGGGCGGGCAGACCAGCACCGTGGCGGGCATCCAGCGATTTGGCCGCGATATCGCGGTTGCCTCAGCCGGCCAGGCCATCTCGGTCACGTTGGCCGACACGATCGACGTCGCTCGCGGAGATGTCTTGGTGGCCGGAGTCGAGTTGCCGACCGAGGTGGTATCCGGTCATGTGTGCTGGATGATCGACCAGCCCTTGCGCGAAGGCGCGCGCTACTGGTTCAAGCACGGCACACGGGTTGGGCGAGCCGTGATCGATGCCGTGGAGTATCGTCACGACCTCCACACCCTGGAGCCGGTCGCGGCGGACCAGATCGGGCTCAATGATCTGGCCATGGTGCGCCTGTCGCTCAGCGAGCCGATCGTCGCCTCGCCGTACGAGCTCAGTCATGAAGGCGGCCGCCTGATCTTGGTCGACGAGGCCACGAACACCACGGCCGGGGCAATGATGATTACGGTGGCCGCATGATCTCATTGGTCGGCGCTGGTCCGGGAGATCCGGAGCTGCTGACGATCCGCGGGTTGCGCCGGCTGCAAGCGGCCGATGTCGTCGTGCACGATGCGCTGGTCGGTACCGGCGTGCTTGCCCTCGCCCGGCCCGATGCGGAGCTCGTCGATGTCGGCAAACGCCCTGGCGCACCCGTGCCACAGGAGTTGATCAACGAGTTGCTGATCCAGCTAGTTCGAAGCGGCCGCAACATCGTTCGGTTGAAGGGTGGCGATCCGTTCGTCTTCGGTCGAGGCGGTGAAGAGGCGCTGGCGCTGATCCGCGCCGGTCTCGATTTCGAAGTGGTCCCTGGTGTCTCGTCGGTCATCGCCGCGCCTGCTGCCGCCGGCATCCCCGTCACTCACCGCGGCGTCAGCGCGTCCTTCACGGTCGTCACGGGTCACCGCCAGCGCGGCGAGGCAGCCGTCAACTGGCATGCCTTGGCTCAGGTCGGCGGCACGATCGTGGTGTTGATGGGCGTCGCCCAGCGCGGGGCCATTGCAGCTGCGCTCATCGAGGGCGGCCTTCCGGCCGATACCCCTGTCGCGGCTATCCGCCACGCCACGTCGGCCGAACAGCACATCGTGCGCTGCGCGCTGTTGGAGCTGGCCGATGCGGCAGTCGAGTCACCCGCCACCATCGTGATCGGCGCGGTCGCAGCGTTCGACCTGACCGGTGAATTGATCAAGGGGCTCATGGCTGCCGGCACGTAGGCTGGCCGGCCATGCTGCACCTGTACGACACGGCAACACGAGAGGTTCGCAAGCTCGCCATGCGCGAGCCGGGCACGGTCAGCATTTACCTGTGCGGCCCCACGGTCTATGGCCCACCGCACATCGGCCACGGTCGCGCGACGCTCGTGTACGACGTGCTGCGCCGTTACCTCGAATGGACGGGGCTCGACGTTCGGCTCGTCAGCAACGTCACGGACATCGACGACGCGATCATCAACCGGGCCAACAACGAGAACCGACCGTGGCAGGACATCACGACGAAATGCGAGGCCGTGTGGTTCGAGGCGATGGGCAAGTTGGGTGTCGCCCGTCCGACCGACGTGCCCCACGCCACGCAGTACGTCGAACAGATGGTCACGATGATCGGCCAACTGGTCGAGATCGGCCGCGCGTACACGACCGACGACGGCGTGTACCTCAGCGTCGAGACGGTGGAGGACTACGGGCTCCTCGTCAACCAGCATCTCTCCGACATGATCGAAGGCGGGGGCGATCGCGAGGTGTACGGCGCCGAGAACAAACGTCATCCTGCCGACTTCGTGCTGTGGAAGATGGCAAAGCCCGGAGCGCCCTCGTGGCCGTCGCCGTGGGGCGACGGGCGGCCGGGATGGCACAGCGAGTGCGTCGTCATGAGCCTCGACCTCCTCGGCGAGGGCTTCGACCTTCACTGCGGTGGCATGGATCTGAAGTTCCCGCACCACGAGAACGAGCGCGCCCAGGCGGTCGCGCTCGGCAAGCGTTTCGCGAACCATTGGATGCACAACGGCTTCGTCGTCGATGCCGAGGGCGAGAAGATGTCGAAGAGCCTCGGCAACGTGGCCAACCTGCTTGATCTGATGCAGCACTACGACGCCCGCGCATATCGCATGTTGTTGCTCCAGTCGCACTATCGCGGCCCCGTGTCGGTCGGCCAGGACAACATCGACGCCTCGGTCAGGTCGCTCGCCGGCCTTGACTCGTTCGCGTCTCGCACCGCCGGGCTCCCGACGGCCGACGCCGACGCAGATGTGCTGGCCCGGTTCCGCGAACGGATGGACGACGACCTCGACACGCCCGGCGCAACCGCTCTGCTGTTCGAGACGGTCCGCCGCGCCAATGCCGCCCTCGATGCCGCCGACCCCGTCGCTCCGTCACTGGTCGCAGCGGTGTACGAGATCTGCACGGCGTTCGGCCTGGTCCTCAACGCAGGAGGTGACGTCCCTGCCGAGGCGGCAGCAAAGGCCGGGGCACTTGATGCTGCTCGGATCGCAAAAGACTTCGCTGCTGCCGACGCGATCCGCGCCGAGTTACAGGCGGATGGCTGGACGGTCGAGACCACCAAGGCCGGCACCACGCTTCGTCGCTGACGAATTCGTTGAGCGACTCAGCACGACAGCGACGGCACCGCCGGCATATCAACGTCGCTGCTGACCTGCATCGCCGTTTCGATGAACGCTTCTGCCGCGCGTGACTGCAGCCGGTCGCGATGCCAGATGATCCCGATCTGTCGATCGAGCTTGGCGTTGAGCCCACGGATGGCGACGCGGGCATCGGGGATCGATCGCTCGACGGTCAGCAGCGGCACGATGGCGACGCCGAGTCCGATGGCGACGAGTCGTTGTGTGGTGAGGTTGTCGTCACTTCGAAAAACGATGTGTGGCTCGGCCCCGACTCGCTCTAGGGCGCGGGCGATGCGCGTCGCGCACGGATCGTTCGCCGGCATGGAGATCATCCGTTCACCGGCGAGCTCGGCGAGGTCAACCGTGTCGGACTGGGCCAACGGATGGTCGGGCGCTGTGATCAGCACCTCGGGATCGCGGATCAGTTCGACCATCGCGTGTGATTCGTCGAGTGTGCTCATGTCGGCGAACGCCAGGTCGGCTTGACCGCTTCGGATGAGGCCCTCGACATTGGAGATCACCGGCTCGTTGCGCAGTTCGATGTTGATGTCGGGCCACGCTGTGCGGAACAGAGCGAGTGTCGGCGGTAGCAGGCGGTTGCTGGCCGACTGGAAGGTGCCGACGCGCAGAACACCTGCATCGCCAGCGGCCATCGCGTCGAGATCAGCCTTCGCTGCGGCCAGCCGGGCGACGATGTGGCCGGCGTGGTCGAGCAGCACCTTGCCCGCCTCTGTCAGCGACACCGATCGTGGGCCGCCCGGACGGTCGACGAGGCGGTGGCCGACCGCCTTCTCCAACGTCGAGATCTGCTGCGAGATCGCGCTCTGCGCGTAACCCAGCCGCGTCGCTGCTTGGGAGAAGGAACCGGTCTGGGCGACGGCCTCGAGGGCCATCAGATGGCGAACCTCTACTCCGACGGGTAAATCGAGTTCAGAGATTGATTTCAACATGAATATCTATTTCTCTTATTGATCGCATAGGACGATACTAACCTACAAGTTCAATTCAAGGAGAAGATTCATCATGGCAGCTTTGATTCTGCTGGCCCTACTCGTCGCAGCGGCCGTCGCGCCGCGCCGCGGCGTCGACTCACGTTCCGATTTCACCGGAAGCCCCGACTGGCGCAACCGCACCGCATGAGTTCGCACCACAGAGGTCCCCCTCGCCAGCCCCGCCCCCCACCCAGGTGGTGGCGGGGCTCTAGAGCCCCCTTGTCCGGCTCGCGTGTCGCGGCCGCGTGTCATCGGTAGTGGGTCAGTTTGAATCAGCCGCGTGCTCGATGACGGCGCAGCGGTTCGCTGGCGCGTCTTCGACTGACAGGCGTTGAGCTTTGCGGATGGTGTCGCTGAGGCGCTGTAAGTCTGCGATGGCGGCTTCAGCTTCAGCCAAGCGCTGAGCGAGCAGCGCGGATGCGCGCTCGCATGGGGACTGCCGGTTGGAGATGTCGATGATTTCCGCGATGGCGGCCAGCGAGAGGCCGAGGCTGCGCCCCTGACGGATGAACGTCAGCATGTCGATGTCGTCGTCGGTGAACAGGCGGTAGCCGGAGTCGCTGCGTTCGGCCGAACCAAGCAGACCGCGGGCTTCGTATAAGCGGATGGCGCGAGGCGTGACGCCCGCGGCGGTTGCTGCTTGTCCGATGGTGTAGATGTCCATGATTACCTCTTGACCTTGACGCTGTGGCAACGTTCTACCTTGATCGTGTCCCTTTGACACGAAATGGAGAACCCAATGGCGTTTAAGCAAGGTGAGGTCTACCGCTGCGCGGATAGGGCGTGCGGTTGTGAGTTGACCGTGACGAAGCCGGCTCCGTCAACGTGTGGCGGCACGAACCTGCCGGCGTGCTGCTGCGGCAAGACGATGGAGCGCGCTTCCAGCTGACTCAGTCGAGCAGGGGCGGCGATCTGCGCCAGCGACCACGGGTACCGTGCGATACCTGCGGTCATCGCCGATCGGGCAGCGGTTCGTCACTCAAGGACTGTCCGACGATCGCTGCGGCCATCGAGTTCAGGTGGCGGGGCTTGCTTGAGGGCTTCGGCATGGTCGCGTCGTGCACGCTTCTCGCGCGAGGCGCAACTACCCACCCGATTCAAACTGACCCACTACCGTGTCATCGCAAGGTCAACGATGCCCGTAGTAGGGCAAAATGGCTGCTACGTCAGATAAAACGGGGAGTCGTGGTCAAGCGACAGCGCACGCCTGTGCCAAAGGGGTACTGGACGATCTGGACGACCGTCGCACTCGACCTCGTCGGCTTCGGGATCGTCGTGCCGATCCTCGGCCGCTACGCCGAACGGTACGGCGCCTCCGGCCTCACAGTCGGCTTTCTCTTTGCTTCGTTCTCCCTCGCCCAACTGCTGTGCGCGCCGTTGCTCGGTCGGTTGTCGGACCGCATCGGCCGCAAACCGGTCATCGTCATCTCACTCTTCGGTACGGCCGTCGGAAGCTTCATCACCGGTGCTGCTGGTGTTCTGTGGCTCCTGTTCGCAGGTCGCATCGTCGACGGTGCGTCAGGCGGCAGTCTCTCGGTTGCGCAGGCGGCCGTCGCTGACATCGCGCCGGAAGAGCAGCGGCCCGGCCTCATCGGCATGCTCGGCGCCGCGTTCGGAATCGGCTTCGTGCTCGGCCCGGCGATCGGCGGGCTCGCCGCACTCGGCGGTCCCCATGTTCCGTTCTACATTGCGGGCGTTCTGGCCACGATCAACGCGATTGCGGCCATCATTCGTCTCCCCGAGACACGTCACCCAGAAAGTCGTGTCAGCCGCCACGACCTGACAGCGCCGACATCGCCGATCCTGCGCCACCTGGCCGTGATCGGTTTCATCACCGTGGTCGCCTTCACCGCTTTCGAGGCCACCTTCTCGCTCTTCGGTGATCGTCGGTTCGGGTTGACGGAAGCCTCGACAGCGGCGGTTTTCCTCGGTGTGGGTGTGGTTCTGGTGGCCGTGCAAGGCGGTGCGTACGGAAGACTCGTCGAACGTTTCGGCACGCAACGCCTGTTCGCGATCGGCTTGGCGATGTTGATCGCCGGCCTCGCCGTGACCGCAGTCGCCACGGTGTGGCCGGTGCTGATCGTCGCCCTGCTCCTGCTGTCGGTCGGGCAGGGCTGTGCCTCGCCATCCATCACGTCGCTGGTCACCGAACATGCTCCACCCGAGCGTCGCGGCGAGGCGCTGGGCTTTCAACAGTCGGCCAATGGGGTCGGGCGCGTGCTGGGCCCGCCGGCTGCGGGGGCGATGTTCGACCGCGTCGGGATCTGGAGCCCGTACGTCGCCGGTTCGGTGCTGTGCGGCGTGTCGATGATTCTGGTTGTCGCGTGGGGATTGAATCGCCATTTACCCGATTCCGGATCGGTTAGCTGCGAGAATGTCCCGACCAAATGACTGACACCCTCGAACGTCGCGATCTGGAGCACAGCGGTCTCCAACATCGGGGCCTCGAACATCCGGCGCTGGAACGGCTTGCGGATTTCGAAGCCCTATGGCTGGCCGACTCGCTGCCCATCAAGCGCAACGCGATGCCGATGGGCTACCAACCCGGGCTCGACGGTCTACGAGCGATCTCGGTCATCGCGGTCATCTTGTACCACGCGGGGTTCGGCTGGATGCAGGGCGGGTTCCTCGGCGTCGAGGTCTTCTTCGTCGTGTCGGGTTACCTCATCACTTCATTGCTGCTGGAGGAGCGCGAAGGCAGCGGCGGTGTGCGCCTGCGGCAGTTCTGGCTGCGGCGGGCGCGTCGGTTGCTACCTGCGCTGTTCGCCGTGCTCATTGCCCTCGGAGCGTGGGTCGCGTTGCTCGGCACTTCTCAACAGCGGTCCGATCTGCATCGTGATTACCTCCCCGGGATCTTCTATGTCGCCAACTGGGGTCAGATCTTCGGCGGCGCCCAGTACTTCGGCAACTTCTCACCGTTGCGCCATCTGTGGAGCCTCGCCGTCGAAGAGCAGTGGTACCTGCTGTGGCCGCTGGCGTTCGTGCTGTTGACTCGACGCAACAAGCGCACCGTCGAAGTCGGACGGTTCATCCTCGTCGCGGCCGTAGCGGTGATGATCATCACGTGGTGGCTCGCATCCCCCTCGGTGTTGACTTCGGACCGCACCAACTTCTTGTATCTCTCGACGCTGACGCGATCGAGTGGGCTGTTGCTGGGTGCCGGTGCTGCATTCCTGTGGCGGCCGTGGAAGAACAAGGCCCCGGCCACCCACCGCGCGGGTGTGATGCTCAACGCCGCCGGCTTTGCGGCCGCCGCACTCCTCATCTGTTCGTTCATTGCCGCGCATCTGACCGATCGATCGTTGTATCGATGGCAGTTGGCGGCGGTGTCGATGCTGTCGCTGGTCGTCGTCGCTGTGGTCGTGCATCCGGCGGCCTCGTCAGCACAGTGGCTGTTCAGCAGTCCTGCGCTGGTCGGTCTCGGCAAGCGCTCCTACGGGGTCTATTTGTGGAGTTGGCCGATCTCTGTGATCTGCGGCGCGTACGTCGGGTCGTGGAGCAGGTTCATCGCGGCGATGTCGCTGACCATCGTCATCTCCGAGTTCTCGTACGTCTACATCGAGACACCGATTCGCAAGGGATCGCTACGGCGATGGTTCGATCGAAGGCACGACAAGGACTGGTCGACACGAACGATCGCCTCAGCGGCTGCCAGCATGCTCGTCGTCGGCTCGCTCGTCGTCTTCTTCTCGCGGGTCGATCGATTTGACCGCGCTGCAGGTGGGCCCGACGTGTCGATCGATCTCACGAAGGTGCAGGTGCCCGCACCTGCCGCAGGCGCTGGTGTCAGCGCGACAAGTGCGGTTGTAGGCGCAGCACCGGGCGTGTCCACCGCGCCAACATCTACTGCAGTTGGTGTCGCTGCGCCGGCGCAACCTGTCGGCCCGGCGCGTCTCGTGATCGTCGGCGACTCGCAGGCGCACGCGTTGGCGATCAACCTTCCATCCGGCATCGAGAGCGCCTTCAAGATCACCGATGGCTCGGTCGAGGGGTGCAGCGTGTACGACGACGGCGTGGTGCGCTCGCAGCGAAGCGGGTTCAATCGATCGTTCGCGGACTGCGGCGGATGGGCCGACAAGTGGGGCAAGGTTGCCGGCAAGGCACATGCCCAAGTGGCCCTCGTCGTGCTCGGCGCGTGGGACGTGTTCGACGTCGAGGTCGGTGGTCGCGTGATCGCGTTCGACACCCCCGCTGCCGACAAACGGTTCATCGACGATCTCGGCCTTGGGGTCGCTGCGTTGCGCTCTGCCGGTTCGAAGGTCGCGCTCCTCGAGGTGCCGTGCATGCGACCCACAGACGTCGCGGGCGCTGCTGTTCCGGCCCTTCCCGAACGCGGCGACGACAACCGAGTCGCCCATTTGAACCAGCTGCTGCGCAAGGTTGCGGCGAAGGACCCGACCAACGTCTCGTTCGTGAGCGGGCCGACCGAGTGGTGCAACGACCAATCGATCTCCACCGATCTGGGTTATCGGTGGGACGGGGTCCACGTCTACAAACCTGGCGCCAAGTTGATCTACGAGACCATCGCCCCGGCGCTCCTTTCGATACCGCGAACCTGAGACCGGGCCCGATTTCAGCTTGACAATCACTGGTTACCCGGCGGTATAGTTACCCGCAGGTAACATCGTGACCAGGAGTGATCATGGCTGATTTCGCGCTCAACGAAGACCAACTGCAGATCCAGAAGTGGGTTCATGACTTCGCCGAGGACGTCATCCGTCCGGCCGGTCACGAGTGGGACGAACGCGAGGAGTTCCCGTACCCGATCGTCGAGCAGGCTGCGGAGATCGGTTTGTACGGCTGGGAGTTCCTGCTGAACAGCTTCAGCGATCCGACGGGTCTCACCCTGCCGGTCGCGATCGAAGAGATCTTCTGGGGCGACGCCGGCATCGGCATGGCCATCATGGGATCGGCGCTCGCTGCTGCAGGCATCAACGGAAACGGAACCCCTGAGCAGGTCGCCGAATGGGTTCCGCAGTGCTACGGCGATGCCAAGAAGGTGCAGCTCGGTGCGTTCTGCGTCAGCGAGCCCGACGCCGGCTCCGATGTGTCGTCACTGCGCACCCGCGCCGTCTACGACGAGGCCAGTGATGAATGGGTGCTCAACGGGACGAAGGCATGGATCACCAACGGTGGCATCGCCGACGTGCACGTCGTCGTCGCCGCAGTCGAGCCGGAGTTGAAGGGACGTGGACAGGCCTCGTTCATCGTCCCGCCCGGGACCAAGGGTCTGAGCCAGGGCCAGAAGTACAAGAAGCACGGCATCCGCGCTTCGCACACCGCCGAAGTCGTGCTCGACGATTGTCGGGTTCCGGGCAGTTGCCTGCTCGGCGGCAAGGCCAAGCTCGATGCGAAGTTGGCGCGGGCCCGCGAACTGGGCCACAGCGGCGAGAAGCAGCCGGCGATGACAACGTTCGAGGCCACTCGTCCCGCGGTCGGGGCCCAGGCGCTTGGTATCGCCCGCGCTGCGTACGAGTTTGCGCTCGACTACGCCAAGGAGCGCAAGGCGTTCGGCAAGCCGATCGTGATGCATCAGGCGATCGCGTTCAAACTCGCCAACATGGCCGTCGAGATCGACGCGGCCCGGTTGCTGATCTGGCGTGCCGCGTGGCTGGCTCGCAACGGGGGGTTCAAGAATGCGGAAGGCTCGATGAGCAAGTACAAGGCATCCGAGGTTGCCGTTCGCGTGACCGAAGAGGCGATACAGATCCTGGGCGGCTACGGCTACACCCGCGAGTACCCCGTCGAGCGTTGGCACCGCGACGCCAAGATCCACACGATCTTCGAAGGCACCTCGGAGATCCAACAGCTAGTGATCGCCAGAGCGATCTCTGGGATGCGAGTCGAGTAGTTGTCGACTAGGGACTTCTGCGCGCTGTTCTCTGCGGTGGCTGACGATCTGGGTGCCACATATCTCCACGACCGGGCTTGGCGCCCAGATCGCTGGAGCAGGCGGAGGAAGGCATTCGACCCGAGCAGGTGTGAGTCGGATGTCGCGGCTCGGTTCAGATCCGACTGACACCGGCTCCGGGGACTAGGTGGTTTTCGGGCCGATTGCTGTGCCGGTGTTCTCGAAAATCGCGATTTGACCATCGTCCACGCACCTGGCGGCGAGGTTCCTCGCTGCCCCGCCGGCAAGAAGGTTGACGTCGGACAGGAAGAAATAGCCGCCACGGCCCTCCACCGCGCCACCGACCGGCATGACCTCGCCGATTGGCGACACCACGGACTGGTTGGCTCCATCCCATCGAGTTCCTGCTGGCCAGACAACTGGAAAGCGCTGCTCGATCCCCATCTCGACCAGGTACAGGCAGTCCCCGTCGAGCTGGAGCACACCCTGCAGCAGGGTCGACAAGTTGGCGGATGCCGACGATCCCTCCTGATAGCGCATCACCGGGCCGTCGATCGCTCGTGCTTCCTCGGCAGTGGTGCTCGACGTCGCTATCACCTGAGGGGCGGCGGGGGATCCGGCACTGCCGCACGCTGTCGCAAGGAACAACAACGAAAGGCCGATCCTCATCACGGTGGGAGAATGCCCCCTCGGGCGCGGTTCTGCAAACGCGTTACGAAGCTGCATCTCACAGAGGTCTCACGGCTGCGCGTCACAAGGTGGTCGAGGCGTTGGGAGCAGACGCTGGATCGACGATGAGCGGAGCGTTGCCGTTCACGCCCCGGGCGCGGCGGGCGCTCGAACGGGCAGGACGGGTTCTCGCGCAAGGAGCAAGAACCACAGGTCAACGCCGGGCACGTCCTGCTCGGCGTGCTCGACGTCAAAGGGCTGGCCTATCAGGTGCTGCGAGGCTCGGCTTGGACACTGCGCCGGCCTCAGCGGCCAACACGCCCCGCCCGACTCCTGGCGAAGTCGCGCTAATTGCGACTTGGTCGCGCTCGCGAGCCGCCCATCACGACGGCGCAGATTCATGGTCACCGGCAGCCAGTCCACCCACACTCTCCATCAGGCGCATCTGGCGCGCCCCGTGGCCGGCGGTTGATCCTTCAGCTCAAGGGAACCTTTGCCCGCCGCTCGTTTCACTGGAGCACGGCGCCGCGTTGCTGTGCTCGCGATGTGGGGCGCCATTCGCTCGCTTCGCGTATTTCGGACGAGTCACGGGGCATCTATGATGACGCGTATGCGCATTTGAGCTTTGAAGGAGGGGACGTGACCGCAAGCAAGGTGTCTCGAGTCCGTTTGGGGTTGGGGGCGGTACTCGCCGTCGTGTCGGCCGCCGGTGGCGTGGTGGCGGTGCCGAAGGTGGCGTTGGCCGCGCCATGGACAGTCACGTCGCTGCTCGATGGCGTGACGGCAACGCAGTTGGCGACGTCGCTGGTCGGTCCAGGCATCACGGTCAACAGCGCCACGTTCGACGGCGCCGCGACCGCGGGTGGAACGTTCAACGATCCCGCCGCGTCGGTCGGGCTGGCTTCGGGCGTCGTCCTGTCGAGTGGAAATGTCCATGACGTGATCGGGCCCAACAAGGCTGGAGGCACCGGTGTCGACCTCGGCACGGCCGGTGACGTCGCACTCAACGGGTTGAGCGGCCAGACGACCCAGGACGCGGCCAGCCTGACCGTCAACTTCACCCCCACCAACCCCCAGCTGGCCATCAACTACGTCTTCGCATCGGAGGAGTACGTGGAGTGGGTCGGCTCCCAGTTCAACGACGTCTTCGCGTTCTTCGTGAATGGGCAGAACTGCGCGGTCACCCCGGGCACCGTCAACCCGATTGCGGTCAATACCATCAACCCGGGCAGCAACGCGCTCTTCTACGTTCCGAACGAGCCCCCGACCTACGACACCGAGTTCGACGGCTTCACCGTGGTGCTGACTTGTCGCGCCGCGGTCAATCCCGGCGTGCCCAACATCTTGCGACTCGCAATAGCCGATGCCAGCGACGGCATCCTCGACTCCGCCGTGTTCCTCCAGGCGAACGGCGTCTCATCGAACCCGATCGGGCCGTTGCAGCCGATCACGCCCAGCCGGCTGCTCGACACCCGTAATCAGGCGTCGACCGCCGGCGGCGCGCTCGGTCTGCGAACGCAGTCACTCGTGCCCGGAGGCACTTCGATCAACGTCAAAGTGACCGGGGGCGACGTACCCGACACAGCGCTCGCCGTGGCGCTGAACGTCACTGCCGTTGATGGCGTGGTACCCGGGTTCCTCACCATCTACCCGTATGGTTCGGCGAGACCAAACACCTCGAGTGTGAACTACCCCGCCGGGTCGGCTTCGCCGAACAACGTGGTGGCGAAGATCGGCCCCGGTGGTCTCATCAGCATTTTCTCCAATGCCAGCGTCAACGTGATCGTCGACGTCTTCGGCTGGTTCGGTCCGGGTGGCAACGCCCGGCTGTTCACCCACGTGCCGGACCGACTCATCGACACGCGCCTCGGCGCGGGGACACCGATCGGGACGGGCCAGACGATCGATGTCCAGGTCACCGGTACGACGAGGGTGCCGGTCGGCGCGAGCGCGGCGGTCCTCAACGTCACTGCCGTTGGGGCGATCGTGCCTGGCTTCCTCACGGTGTTCCCGTCGGATCGCGACCGACCGCTGGTCTCTGCTGTGAACTATGAAGCGGGTGTCGCCCGACCGAACAGTGTCATCTCGCCGATCGGTGCCGACGGGAAGATCAAGGTGTTCGCGTCCGCCCAGACACACGTCATCGTCGACGTGATGGGCTGGTTCGGCTCGGCCGGTCAAGCCGAGTACGTCGAGGTCCCGTCGACCCGTGTGCTCGACAGCCGCTTGCCCGCGTTCGGCGCTGCCAAGATGGCCGGCAACAGCGCGCTCCACTTACAGATCGTCGGCCCGGTCGTGCCGCCCAACGCCCGCTCCGTCGTGCTGAACGTCACCGCCACCGAGCCAGACCTGCCAGGGTTCTTGACGGTGTACCCCGGCGGTGCGACTCAGCCGACGACGTCGAATCTCAACTACGTCGCCGGCCAGACGATCCCGAACGCCGTGATCGTCGGCCTCGGCCCGACGGGCGCAGTCGATATCTTCTCCAACGCATCGACGCACGTCGTGGTCGACGTCGTCGGCTACTTCGCATAGCGACCGTCGAGATCGCCGCCCGCAGCCCGGACAATTCGGCGGATTTTCGATCTGCAGCGTGAGCAAGTCACGAGATATCCGGCCGCACCGGATATTTCGTACCTGGCCTCCGTACGGGTGACGAAGCTTCGCAAACCCGGACAGGAGGTGGCCGGTTTTGTTTCGTATGGTGGCGGGAATAGTCGCAGTTGAATCTCTAGGAGGCGCAAT
>JANMMQ010000348.1:0-8267 GCA_031373465.1 Ilumatobacteraceae bacterium
GCACCAGCGCTCCCCACTCGTCAAGATTGTCGCCGCGCAGTCCGATCGACACCACGTCGAGCGCCTTGACGCTGCGCAGGGTGCGACTTGCTTCTGCCAGCGCAGACTTGACGGCGTCGTCGGAACTGACGGTTGACCGTCCGACCACCTCGATGATCTTCGTAACACTCATCGCACGCTCCCTTGCTCGGCGTCCCACCGCCAAGTCTCGCGCGAGATTCGGCCTCGCGATTCACGGCATCGGTTCGCCATGACCAGCCCTGCGCTCCACCCAGGTGCTCGGCCCCCGATGGGTGGTGCGATGTGCGCGGTGTCGATGCCGGCTCGTTGAAGGATCCATGACGTGACCGAGTTCGAGTTCCACATCTCGCCGGCGCCAAGTTCGTCTCTGCCCCACACCGGTGTGGGTACATATGGCACGGCGGCGAGGAGTCGTTGCGCGTCGGCGATACCGAGGTGCAAGGTCATCGTGGCGACCGCGTGATCGGCGTCTGGGATGACACCGCCGGACCATCGGTGGATCTCGTATCGGAACCGGCGCAGCTTGCCCAGCCACCTCGATCCGACGGCGCCTTCTGCGACTACACCCCGTCGATCTCCATGCCGATCTGGGATCGGCGTCATCTCGATCAAACTACCGCCCTGGACCGGCACAACTCGGATCATCGGCATGGTGCTCATGACCATCACAAGCGGCCTTCCCGAAGCGACGCGTACATTGTCGGCCGGGGTGCGAGACCTCGCCTTTGCGGCCATGGGAGGGTCACTCCTTCGAGGACTCGGAGTTCCGGCACGAAAAACGTAAAGAGCCCCACGTGCCGGGACGGGTGGCACGTGGGGCTACGAACATTGACCGTAACAAACCCGAAATGGTCTTTGGTGGATGCTCGTTAGTGCGGCTCGACCGATGTAGCACCACGGCCGCATGACGGGTGACGGGTGACCCGAGCTGAACCCCGACGAAGCCGGGTTGGAGATTGTGATTACATAGCCCCGTGTTGGGGGTTAGCCAGTGAACGACTGCCGTTTTCCTCGTGACGAGTACGCGGCGCGATTCGCTCGAGTTCGTCAGAGACTCGCGTCGGAGGGGCTCGACGCGTGCATCGTGATGGCTCCAGACAGCCAGTTGTGGCTGACTGGGTTCGACTCGTTCATCAGCGGTCTGCTTCCACAGGCGCTCATTTTCACGCCGGACGAGACGCACGAGCCGACGCTGATCGTCTGGGACGCTGACATTGCACTCGCCCGCGACAGCAGCGTGCTCGACGACATCCGCGACTATCGCTTCGGTGTCGACGACCCGGTCGTGGCGTTCACCAAGGTGCTGGGGGAGAAGGTTCCGAACGCGCGGCGCGTCGGCCTCGACGGGTCCTCGCGGGCTGTGCCACATACGCTCGGCGCGGCCCTCTCGGTGGCCGTGGCCCCGGCGTCACTCGTCGACTGCTCGACGCTGCTGGGCGATGCACGAGTCGTGAAGTCGACACTCGAACTCGAGTGCTTGCGTCGTGCTGGACAGTTTGCGGAGGCCGGGTTGCGCGCCGCCCGTGAGCATGCCCGTCCGGGTGTAACTGAGCGACGCCTGGCAGCAGAGATCGAGTATGCGATGCGCTGTGCCGGATCGGACTACCCCTCGATCCCGACGGAGATGGGCTCCGGACCGCGCTCGGTGTTCGGTCATGGCACGCCAACCCATCGCGAGATGGAACGAGGCGACATCGTGCACATCGAGGTCGGTGGCGTCGAGGCTCGCTACAACTGTGTTGGTCTACAGACCTTCCACGTCGGCGGCGCTCCTCCGCCGGAAGCGGGGGTCCGGTTGTACGACGTGGCCCTGGCATGCCTGCGTGCCGGGCTCGAGGTGATCCGGCCCAACATCGAGGCTCACGCCGTAGAAGCTCCCGCACTTGACATCCTGCGCGACGCCGGGATGGGCGACGGGTTCAAGATGCGCTTCGGATACGGCGTTGGCGTGGGGTACCCACCGACATGGCTCGACCCGTTGCAGATCACCCGCACGTCATCCCAACGACTCGTGCCCGGCTCGACCTTCGTACTTCATGCGTGCTTGCTGAACGAACCAGAACAGGCAGGTGTGGTCGTCGGCGGCACCTACGCCATGACTGACGTGGGCGTGGAGATGCTCTCCGGTGCAGGCGCCGTCGAGCTGCTGACTGTGTAGCGCAACATGGTCTCGTTCGGCAAGGGCAGTGCGATCAAACTGCGATCGCTGGGGGCGGTTTTGCCGTATCGGATTCGAAGAAGTGCTGGCTGAGTCCGGCGATGTTGACGATGCGACGTACGACTCGGGAGGGATTCTGTACCTGAAGCTCACCCCTGCCTTGATGCATCCGAAGAGTTTGAGCAAGGAGAACCTTGATTCCACTGGAATCGATGAAGCGGACGTTTGCCATGTCGATGTACGCGTGTTGGTGCGGCTCGATTTGGTCGAGGGCTACTCGGAGCGTCGCTGCCGTTTCCATGTCGATCTCGCCGTGAACGGTGACGACCACCGTTCCGTCGAGGTAGGACACGTCGATCCGGAGAACGTTTCTGTGCATGGAGACCCCCTGACACAACGTTGCGGGCTTCGTTCTGAAGCCTCTCCCATCGTCCTCCAACGACGGTGGTTTCACAAGTTAATTGCCAGCGATCCGATCGACGCGTCGGGGACTGGAATCCGTCAACGGAACCGTCAGGTGGTGGGCGGAGCCGTCGGGACCGGGAGTGTCACGGAGAAGGGCTCAGGTTGCAAACTGAGAGTCGCACCCGATTTGACCCCGATGAGTGGAGGGCTGGTGAGACCGGGGCCGATGATCTGCAGACCATTGTCGGCGCATGCCGCGTGGGAAGTTGCCGCCTCCTCATCACAGATCAGACGGGTCCCGTCAGCATCGATCATCAGCACGCCATCTACCCAAACTCGCGTGCCGTCGGGGCATGTCAACGCCCGACCGACGGAAATGGGGGTCGCCGCGGGGTCGGTGTACGTGCAAGCGGCCCCGAGCTCAGTTCCAACCGGACCTAAGGCCGGGGTCAGGGGCCTTGAAGCAGACCCCGCTGGTGTCGAGGACGTTGACGGCGCCGACCCCGCGTCGTCACTCTGCTGACAAGAGGAGGCAACGCAGACCGACGTCAGTACGCCGGCAAATGCAACCAGTGATCGACGCCTTCGCCGCGATAATGCCAATCGGTCATCACAACGGCTGACGCCAGCATGCGGATGCGCGAGAAGTGGACTGATCACCTGGATCAGTATCCCAGTCATTCGATCTTGTCTCCCGTCGCCTTTGCTATGCCTCCCATTGCAGACCGACAGGATCGGCGACCGTCCAGGTTGCGCCATCGAGTCGCTCGACCGCATTCGCCCCGCCGGTCCCGCAGAGGCTGGCGCACCACAGCGCGGTGGTGATTGTTAGTCGTCCGTCGACGACGGCGGGCTCGGCCAGGCTGAGCACTGCGTAACCGTCAGCCGGAACAAGTTCTTCGAAGACTGGGACCGGCACGAACCGCACACTCACAGATCCGAGCGCTTGGGCGATGCTGTTTCGTTCGGCCTCGGTGAGAGGGACGCCGCCGTCGAAGTCGATGAACGCCTCCGGCGTGGCGTGACCGACGACGTCGATGACATCAAGCGTGTTGAACACGGGGACCCCGGTCTTGAGGCGGGCGATCGAAGCGGCAGCAAGGATCTGAGCCCGATCGCCTTCGCTCAGTGAAGGGACCGGTGATTGGGTTCCATCGAGCGTGTTGATCTCCCGGTGACTGCAGTACGCGCAATCCGGCTGCAGGCTGACGACGAACGGGACCGCCGGCAGTTGGGACTTGTCGACGGCGACGACGTAGGCACGCGAATTGGCGTCGGCCGTGCATGCGCGGGCGCCGCCGAGTTGAACTACTGCGGCGGTCACGAGCGATCGGTCGAAATCGAAGTGGAGGTCATCGAGTCGGATCTCGGGACAGCTACTGCCGTAGACGGCGCCGAAGTGAACCACGATCTCGGTTGCAAAGTCGACCGGCGGAGGGTGGCCGTCCAGCGCCAACGACGCCCACAGCGACTCGTACTCTGCGGCGCTGACTGCGACATGTACTGAATAGGGCTCGCCGCGTTGGGTTTGATCGGCCAACAACCGCCACCCGTCACCCGATGTTGGTTGCGGCCCGTCGGGAGGGACCGTTGCCGGATCGGCACCAGTGACGCAAATCCCGTCGAGCTCGCCGTCGAACACCTGCCGGACGGCATCCACCGACGGCTGGTCGAGAATGGGCAGATCGATCTCGAGGAGTGCATCCCACACTCGTTGTCCCGAGCTCGCCTCGATCCCGTACTCCGCCAAGGTGCCAACGCGTTGTTGCAGCACCGCAAGTTGCGATGCGCTGTGCGCCACGGGCTCGACCCGATACACGAGATCGCCCGGCGGCTCTTGCGCGATCAGCGTCGACGACTGCTCGACATCGACCGACGCGAGCACAAACTGACCGGCAGAACTGTCCCACCACATTCCGGCGAACAGTTTCGGATGAGCGTCGACCCACGAATTCACCAAAGTGGCAACGTCTTCAGAAGGTTGCGCGCTGCCGGGCGAACCACTGAATGGTGCATCGGTGCACAATTGAATGCCGTTCAGTTGGACGACGGACTGCGAATCAGGTACGGACACCACAGCACCGGGATCAGTTGCCACCACCGTGATGCCTTCGTTCGAACTCACCGAGGCCGGATCCCCGCACGCGACCACCAACATCACTGCAGCCATGCCACACAGGATCCGACGAACCCCCACGATGTTCTGACGATACGGCATCCCCTGCGGTTCCAAGGAACGTCGAGTCTTCTTGAAATCGGGGCTCACCTCCGCCGGAACTGTGGTCTTCCAGGGACGAGGATCCTGTGAGCAAGGTCGTGGCCGGCGCCATCGTCTCACCCGGCGAGTGTGGCGAAGACGACATCACCTCCGCGAACCTCGAACAGATGGCTGCCACGCTGGCGATGAGACCACCGCCCGATGCTGACCGACAGGAACTGGTGGAGATGCTGCGCTGGCTTGCGAAGGTTGTGCGCGAGATGGAGGCACGTTCGTCCGACTCGCCGTCGGTGTCGGGACTACGTCCCGACACCGACGTTGCGGAAGAACCAGAAGGAGCTCGTCAGCCATAACAGCACCAGCGTGGTGAACAACAGTCCTCCGACCACGGGTATCGCCCACGCCGGCATGCGACGGGATCGAACAACGAGGACTTTCGTGACGAACGCTCCGTAGAAGGTGCAACCGAGTATCGAGTGAACGAACTGCCGACCATGGGTCTGCCCGGGATTGAATCCGAGCGAGAAGAGGCAGTGGTAGGCCACCGGCAGCGACACGAGAAGCGCGAGCGTGCCGGTGAGGCGATGGGCGGGCCCGACCCAGCTCGGTGCCTGCCCTCCGGGCAGCTTGCCGAACATCCACAGGCCGCCGAACAGCTGGGCGACGGCGAGAGCCACGACGAGAGTGGCTGCCCACGCCTTGAAATGGATGGTGTCGGAGAAGAAGAGCTTCAGCTTCGTGTTCGACGGATCGTGCACCCGTCCGTACACACCGACGATGACGGCGACGACTGCGCCTACCAACACGGCCCCGGCAAAGACGAGTGCGGGATCTTTCCTGCCGGCGAGTTGCGTTTCGGCACTCATGTCCAAGCCCCCTTGTCGTCCGTTTCGACGTTGCCGAATTGTCGCACAACTCGACGACACTGCCGACCGGTACTTCCTTACAGCCACCGCACCGTGTGGTGGGCTGCGAGCCCGGCAAGCACGACGAGACACAGGCATTCGGTGATCTGTTCGCAGGTGCCCAGCACGTCACCACTGATGCCACCGATCTTGCGCAGTGAGAGCCATCGGACAGCGACGATCGTGACGATGACAACCGCGGCCAGGGGTGCAGCCCACCATCCAACGACAATGACTGCGAGCACGAGTCCGAGCAACGCACCTGCGATCGCTGTGCCGGGAGTTGTGCACTGGCCGTAGTCGGCACCGAGACCGCGGTGAGTCGCCAGGGGAGCGACGCCCATCAGCCCGACGGCGGCGCCCCGAGCTACTGCGTGCGCCGCCACAGCCGAGAGGAACATCGACCGTGGGCCGGGAAACGATCCGAGGCAGACGATACGGATGACGATCGAACTGCACAGAGCGGCGACCCCGTAGCTCCCGTGGCGGGAATCCTTGAGGATCTCCATGCGGCGTTCGATCGTCGTGCCCCCTGCGAAGGCGTCGGCCACGTCGGCGAGACCGTCCTCGTGGAATGCACCGGTGATCAACACACCGACCGCGACGGCCACGGCAGCGGCGACGAGCGGTGGGACCAGGTTCCACAATCCGGCGGCGACTCCGCCGACCCCGGTCCCCACCGCCGCCCCAACGACCGGGAACCAAATGACGCTGGCGGCCACGTCGGGCTCGCGTCTCAAGCGGATCGGGATGCGTGTGAGGAACTGGATGGCCGCGAGCAAGCTCAGCCGAACCACTCCCCGAACGTCGGCACTTCGGTGATGCCTGCGCAGGCCATGGCTACGAGCGGCACCGCGGCCATTGCCCCCGACCCTTCGCCAAGGCGCATCTCCAGATCAAGCAGTGGCCGCTTGCCGAGCTTCTGCAGCAGGAGGCGATGACCGGGCTCGGCGCTGCAATGCCCGACTTGGCAATGGTCGAGGGCACCCCGTGCGATGGCATGCAATGGCAACGCCGACGCTGTGACCACGTAGCCGTCGAGCAATACCGGGATCTGACGATGGCGGGCCGCGACGATCGCTGCGGCGATGGCGACGAGCTCGGCTCCGCCGACTTGCCGCAGAATCTCCACCGGATCGGCCTCTGGGTCGATGCGCTCGACTGCGCTGCGCACGGCGTCGCGCTTGCGCGTTAGTCCTTCGTGATCGACACCGGTCCCACGCCCCACCCATGGTGCGATGTCGCCGCCGACGAGCGCAGCGACAACGGCCGCCGCGACCGTGGTGTTGCCGATGCCCATCTCGCCCAGGACAAGAAGGTCGGCATCGACTGAGTCGACGGCTTCGCGCCCAGCCGCGCTGGCCTCATCGAATCGCTCCTCCGACAGCGCAGGCTCGAAGCGGATGTCCCCACTGGGGCGGCCGACGCCGACGTCGATAGCCGACACGCTTGCGCCGGCGATGTCGGCGAAGGCGCTGATGGTCGACTTCCCGGCCCGGTACGCAGCCAGCATTGCTGCTGTGACATCGCTCGGGTACTTGCTGACACCGGCAGCAGCAACACCGTGATCAGCGGCGAAGATCAAGGCCGCAGGTTTGCGGATTGCCGGAAGCGCCGTCCCCTGCCACTCGGCGACCCATGCCGCCACTTCGTCCAATCTCGCCAACGCACCCGTCGGTCGCAGGATGTCAGCGGCACGGGCATTCACCGACTCAGCTGCCTGGCGGTCACCTTGCGGCATCGATGTCAACGCCTCGGCAATCCACGTCACTTCAGCTCCTTCCATGGGACGCCCAGCCGCAGGGCCTTGCCGGCTGCCATCAGGAGCGTTGTCGTGGCGACAGCCGCGATGACTTGATTGACCCGTCCGAGCTCGTCTCGGTATCTGCGACCGAGCTCCGTCTCCGGATGCACCCCGAGCCCGACTTCGTTGGTGACCACGACGCTCGGCCCACGTCGCGCGGTGAGGGCGCGTGCCACCACGTCTGCATCGACGGAGCCACCGTGGTGCAGCTCATTTCCGACCCACACCGTGAGACAATCGACGATCAACAACGGATCGCCTGGCGCGGTGGCGACGGCCGCACCGAGGTCGACAGCCGTCTCGATGGTGGGCCAATCGGGACGGTCGTCGCGATGTCGGGAGATTCGCGAACGCATCTCGTCGTCGAACGGCTCGGCGGTGGCGATGAACACCACATCGCCTGCGTGTCGCCTTCCGATCTCGACAGCGAACGCCGACTTTCCGCTACGAACGCCGCCGATCAGCAACGTGACGTCACCCACGTCGGCACCCGACCCGCGTCGAACGTGTGTCGGTCACAAGTGTGGAGCATACGCACGGCAGTGCTAACGTCGTGTCGTTCGGCTGTGCCGAATGAAGGGAATCCAGCGAAGCCCGGTGAGATCCCGGCACTGTCCCGCAACGGTTGTTCGTGTTCGACACGACGAGTCCGGTCGCCTCGTTCCCTTCGCGAAACCTAGACCCTCGAGGCAAGGGCGGTTCGCGGTGGACCGCTCCACCGCCTTCCACTTTGTCCTCCAAACCATGGAGGATTTT